>JACNLQ010000033.1 GCA_014381415.1 Fidelibacterota bacterium | reverse complement strand
GCATGGGCTCCATTGCAGCCATGACTGAGTGCCGTCTAGACCGCCATTTTCAACAAAATACTGAATCCAAGTAACTGGTTCCAGCAGTGATTAAAGCATTCGTTCCGTACCATGGTGAGGTTATGTAAACCATCCATCAGCTCATGGGTGGTGTCCGCAGTTCCATGGGATATTGCGGAACAAAATCCATTAGGGAATTTCACAAGAATATCGAATTTATCAAGATTACAGGTGCGGGGATGAAGGAAAGCCATCCTCATGATATTAATATCACAAAGGATTCACCAAATTACCAGAAACCTCAATAAAAAACCCCATCCACATTGCATGGATAGGGTACTGAAATATTAAATCTGCAGCCTAAAGGCTGTTAACGTATTTGGTGAGTCTAGATTTTTGGTGGGAAGCACGATTTTTATGAATAATACCTTTCCTACATACACGGTCAATGGTTGATATAGCTTGGTCTAAAAGTGCAGAAGCATCTTTTTTATCTGCTTCCATCACCTTTTTAATTGAAGTTTTAACCATTGACTTATAATGACGATTTCGAAGGTTATTCCTCTGTGATTGTCGTACTCTTTTTAACTCTGATCCTGATGCACCCATAGTAATGTTTAATTATTTAATTCTAAATTAGCCCATAAATTTAATAAAGATTTATTTTATAAGACTAAAGAATAAATAATCATTTATATTTTAGAAATTATTGTAATTAGAAAATAATCCATCTAATTTTACTAGTCTGTGAATTCGGTATTTACTGTTTACAAAGAAACCATTCTATATAAGGAAAAAAATAATGATAACTGACAATCTTAATTCCATTCCAATTTTTATTGATTTAGATGCAGAGGAATTAGCTGATGTTTCCGAAAGCTGTACTCCACGGAAATATCCGAAAAATAGTATGATTATTCTTGAAGAAGAATTTGGTGACATAGTTTTCATAATTGTTAAAGGTACTGTAAAAATTACTCGGGTAAATGATGAAGGTAAAGAAGTGATTTTATCATTATTGGGGCCAGGCGAAATTTTTGGTGAAATGGCAATTTTAGATGGCGAAGCGCGATCAGCCAATGCCTTAGCTCAGGAAAATTGTGAACTCATCGCAATTCAAAGAAGCGAATTCCTCCGATTACTAAGACGAAATTTTAAAATTTCCTTTGCCCTTATGGGAGAGTTAGCAAAACGACTCAGGAAATCTGATCAACAGATTGAAGCATTATCTCTTTCTGATGCTGAGCATAGGATCGGTGTATCAATCCTAAATTTAGCAGAAGATATGGGGGTTATCCGAAAGGGACAGGTTACTATTGAAAAATTACCTTTCCAACAAGATATTGCCAATATGTCCGGTACATCAAGGGAAACTGTTTCCAGAGTTTTAAAATTGTTTGAAGATAGACTCATGATAACAAAAGTCGGGCACACTGTGGTCATTCCAGATTATGCTTTCTTTAAACGCCTATTTGATAAAACCGTCTAAACCATATAACAAAAGACAGTATTAAATCCTTAAATTTGCTTCGTGTTACCAGAGTTAATCCAAGGAATACGTGAGCAATCAAGACTTTCAATTTCCCAGGCTGTATCGTTAATTGAAGATTGCAGAGAAGAAGGGGCAAAACTTCTTTCTGAGATTTACAAAGATACAGGGAATGCCTATAAAATAGGAATCACCGGACCTCCCGGAGCGGGGAAAAGTTCACTCACCCATAATCTAATTTCAGCCTTTCGTAAAATTGACAAAAGGGTTGCGGTTATTGCAGTTGATCCCACCAGTCCATTTTCCGGAGGTGCTGTGTTAGGAGACCGAATTCGAATGACGTCCCATTTTTCAGATCCCCATGTTTTTGTGAGAAGTATGGCAACCAGGGGAAGTCGGGGTGGTTTGGCTCAAAAAACACAAGAAGTGGGAGAAATATTTGATGCTGCGGGGTATGACATTATCATTTTTGAAACGGTTGGGGTGGGGCAAATAGAATTGGATGTCATTCAGGCTACCGATTCTGTAGTTGTAGTATTGGTTCCTGAGTCTGGTGATGAGGTTCAAATGCTGAAGGCAGGTTTGATGGAAATTGGAAATATTTTCGCAATTAATAAAGCTGACCGAGCTGGTTCAAATAAATTGATGATTACTCTGAAAAATATTCTTTCCACACTTAAAATTGAGGATAACCAATGGATGCCTCAGGTTGTAGCAACGGTTGCTACTGAGGGTAAGGGCATAGAGGAACTGATGAAATCCATTGATGTCCATAAATCCTTTAATCTGACCCAGGGTATTCAAAAAGTAAAAATAGATGATCGCTATAAAAAAAGAGTAACAAAACTCATAACAGATGATCTAATGATTTCTTTCTGGAATGATAAAAACCATTCAGAACTTCAATCTGAATTAGAAAAACAACCTGATCTTCGTCAATCTCCATACAATTTAGCCAAACAACTGATAGCACAAAAATGAATAATCAATCTCCTGAAATGCCATTTTGGGATCATTTGGAAGAACTCCGTTGGCGATTAATTAAATCTATCATTGCTATTTTATTTGGAGCAGTTGTCACATACCGCTATGCGGATTTTATCATGTATTGGCTTATCAATCCCACAGAATCTCTTTCTATTGATTTAAACCTTCAGGTTTTAAAAATTACAAGTATGTTCACGGTGAAATTGTCTGTGGCATTATTTGGAGGCATGATATTGGGTTTGCCGGTTATTTTGTACCAGTTTTGGCGTTTTATATCACCGGCATTTGAAGATAAATATGGGTTAGCAGTCATTTTTACGGTAATTTTTTCATCTGCATTTTTTCTACTGGGAATGAGTTTTGCCTATTTTGTAATTATTCCATTTAGCCTGACATTCTTTACTTCATTAACCGCAGAGACAATTGATGTGGCTTATAATTTCACTTTAGAAGGATACCTCATGTATATTCTCTGGTTAATTTTCGGGTGTGGATTATTATTTCAGCTTCCGGTAATTTCTATATTTTTTACAAAAATTGGCATCCTCACCCCTGCATTTTTACGGGAATATCGAAAGTTTGCTGTTGTTGTATTTCTTATTCTTGGAGCCGTGCTGACCCCTCCTGATCCAGTTAGTCAAATACTTATTGTGGTTCCCCTTATTGTTCTTTATGAGTTCAGTATTCTAATTAGTAAACTTTTCAAACCAAAGGATTCATTAGTGTGAATGTCGAACTGCAAAAAATTGTAACATCTCCAATTCGTGAAAACCTAATCCAGTTTGAGGAAGTTTATAGGGAATCGATTCAATCGGATGTAAAATTAATAAATACAATTATAAGATATATTTCCCGGAAAAAGGGGAAACAGCTTCGACCCCGTCTCTGTTTGCTTTCTGCAGGTTTATGTGGAAAACCCAATGAAAACACCTATCGTGCAGCAGCCCTCATTGAAATGATTCATGTGGCAACGCTTATCCATGATGATGTGGTAGATGAAGCGAATCTTCGTCGAAGGTGGCCATCTATAAACCGGGTATGGAAAAATAAACTTTCTATTTTAGTAGGCGATTTTATGTTTTCAAAAGCTCTTACAAATATGATTCACTTGAAAGACTTTGATGCCTTAGAGATTTTATCCAGTACTGCGGAGCGTCTGAGCCAAGGTGAAATCCAACAAATCGAAAAAGCCATCAAAAAAAATATGACGGAGGAAATCTATTATCAAATGGTGAGCGATAAAACAGCTTCATTATTTTCCGCAGCCTGTAAATTAGGGGTTATGACAGTAACAAAAGATAATGATAAACGCGAAGCATTGGCAAAGTTTGGTGAAAAATTTGGACTGGTATTCCAGATTAAAGATGATCTGTTAGATATTACCGGTAATGTTGAAGGATTGGGAAAACCTGCTGGTTTTGATCTGAAAAAAAATATTCTCACATTACCACTCATTTATCTTTTTGAAAAATTAGATCCTGCTGATGCAAAGGTTATTAAAAGACAGTTAAACAATCATGTAAAAAAATCAGAAATTAGAGAAATCAGAAAACTCATCGAAAAGCATGGTGGGATAGAATTTGCAGAAAACCAAATTGACAGACTATCCAAAGAAGCGCAGGATGAGCTTAATATATTTCCCGCTTCTGATTATAAAAACTCCTTAATAGCTGCATTAAAATTTAATTCTCATCGAAATAACTAATGCGATTTAAGCACAGAAAAAGGGTACGAAAAAAACGCCTCCAAACCCGGCAGGACCGTATAATGACCCTTGCTAATGCCATTAGTATCAGTAGAATATTTCTTACCATACCATTGGTATTAATATTTGAAGACATCGCACATGGTATGGAAAGTAAATTATGGCAGGCTTTATCACTCATCATCATTATTGTATTAACAGATTTTTTAGATGGATATGTGGCACGAAAAGCTGAGGAAATTACCAACTTTGGCAAACTCATTGATCCCGTTGCTGACAAAGTCTGTATGATGGTAGTATTAATTTATTTGATAATAATTTATAATTTACCCTTTCTGCTATTTTTTCTCATCTTGGCAATAAGGGACATTTTTCTCATCATTATCGGTGTTTATTTAATGTTTTCTCAAGAGGAGGTATTTCAATCGAATAAATCAGGGAAGTGGTTTATAGGGATTTCCGCACTCATGATGGTATTATTTTTATTAAAAGATCCGTTGAATATACCAAATTTAATTCTGTGGTCATCCTACCTGATTTCAACTCTCTTGTTTACGTTTAGTACATTTGAATATATCCGAAGATATTTACGCTATTTTAAAGAATTAGAAGCGAGATGATTTCATTTCTCAAAAAAACAATTTCAGGTTTAACGAAAACTCGCAATAAGTTATCTCATCTTTTAGCGAAATTCTCAGGAAAAACCATTCTCACTGAAGAAGATATTGAGGATTTAGAAGAAGCATTGTTAGGTGCCGATATTGGTTGGGAGCTTACGGACTCTATTATTGAACAGCTTAAAGCGCCGGATAAAGCAGAAATTACCCGGGAGGATCGATTTCAGCAGTGCATTAAACAGTATCTATCTGATGTAAATGAAGTACATGAATTACAAAAGGTAATTCTCCTAGTTGGAATCAATGGTACCGGTAAAACTACTTCAGCCGCTAAATTAGGGGGGTATTATTCCAGTACTGGGGAGTCAGTTTCACTGGTTGCTGCAGATACATATCGAGCAGCAGCTGTTGAGCAAATACGAATTTGGGCAAAGCGGCTTAACTTGCAGCTTACAGCAAACGATAAATCTGCTGATCCTGCCTCCGTCGCCTATGATGGTGTTTCCAGCGGGATCACAAAAAACCTGAATAGAATTATTGTAGATACATCAGGGCGGTTGCACACATCAGCCAATCTCATGAAAGAATTAGAGAAAATACACAGGGTTGTCTTGAAGCTAACCGATGAAATTGATGTGCTTATTACAATAGATGCCAACACCGGTCAAAATGGACTCCAGCAGGCACGGGAATTTGCCAAATATATTCCATTAACAGGGGTAATCCTGACAAAAATGGATGGTACCGCTCGGGGCGGAATTGCGATTCAGATTATGAAAGAGTTAAATCTTCCGGTTTATTTCTTGGGAGTAGGGGAACAGGTAGATGACTTGGTTCCATTTGACCGGGAAAGTTATATTAACGGATTGATTTCCAATAAAAAAGAAATGGTAAATGAATAATTCAAAGCAAAATAGGGTCTGTATGATTAGCCTGGGATGTGCCAAAAATCTGGTGGATTCAGAAATATTATTGGGTGGACTCAAGCAGGAAAACTATGAAATTGTACAAAAATCTGATGAAGCGGATATACTCATTGTGAATACCTGCGGATTTTTAGATACTGCCAGAGAGGAATCTGTAGATGTAATTTTAGAAGCAGGAGAATTGCGAAGGTCCAATCAGGTGGAAAACTTAGTTGTCATGGGCTGTTTTTCAGATCGATATGGCTCCGAGCTACATGATGAACTCCCTGAAGTGGATGCTTTTTTTGGCACCGATGACCATGCCGCAGTTCTCAGCTACTTAACAGGAAAATCCCATACCAAAGATGACCCTGATTATTTCCGCTCATTATTAACCCCCAATCATTATGCCTATCTGAAAATTGCTGAAGGTTGTGATAATGGCTGCAGTTTTTGCTCCATCCCAATTATGCGTGGACAGCAAAAAAGTCAGCCGGTAGCGTGGAATGTGCAGGAAGCACAACGACTGGCTGATGTAGGAGTGAAAGAATTACTGGTCATCGCCCAAGATTCTACCTCCTATGGCTGGGACTTAACCCCTCGATCTTCTCTGCATGAACTAATGGATGAACTAGACAAAGTGAATGAATTGGAATGGATTCGCCTCCATTATGCCCATCCGGCTCATCTACACAGAGAAATGATTCAACGATTTGGGCAGTTGGAAAAACTCGTACCCTATATTGACATGCCTGTTCAGCATGGATCTGATAAAATGTTAAAAGATATGCGGAGAGGACTTATGTCAAGCGGTATTCGAAAACGGATTGATGATTTACGGCAGGTAAATCCTGACATTTCTATCCGAACCAGTATCATTGTAGGTTTCCCCGGTGAAAGTGATTCTGATTTTAAAGAATTATATGATTTTGTAGAAGAGATTGAGTTTGACCGCCTAGGAGTTTTTACATATTCTGAAGAAGAGGGTACCCATGGAGCATCCATTAAAGATGATGTTCCCACAGAAATAAAAACAGAACGTATGGATGCCATTATGATGTTGCAGCAGGATATGAATTGGAAAAAGAACCAAACCCTCATTGGGAATATTGAAAGAGTGCTCATCGACAGGCATAGTGAAGATGGTACATCTATCGGCCGCTCCTATCGTGATGCCCCGGAAGTTGATAATTTTGTCCGGATAGATGAAAAACTAAATATTGGTGAATTTTATGATGTTGAAATCACCGATGCATTTGAATATGATTTAGCGGCGAAGAGATTAGTCCATGCCTGAATTACCGTTTAAAATATTGGGAATTGAACATGTGGGCATTGCTGTTGATAATTTAAATGGCATCTCTGATGTTTTTGGTGATCTTCTTGGTTTGGAACTTCGTAGTAGAGAAAAGATTGATGATCAGCAGGTAATTACGGATATTTATGAGACAGGATGTGGTAAACTGGAATTTTTAAAGGCCACTGATGAAAATTCGCCAATTAGCCGCTTTATTGATAAAAAGGGTGGAGGAATACATCATTTAGCCCTTATTGTTGACAACATTCAGTCGGCGTTGGACTATCTAAATGAGAATGATGTAGAGCTTATTGATAAGAGTCCCCGAATTGGGGCAGAGGGATTTAAAATTGCTTTTCTGCATCCCAAGTCCACTGGTGGAGTGTTGGTAGAATTATGTGAAAAAAAGTAATGTAAACCAGTCTGTTTAAGGGCTTAAAATTGAAGTATTTTAACAATGGCGGGCTGGTTTGTAGATTCATTCTGTTTATATAAATTTCTTTTTTCAAATCAACCAACTCATAAATCCAATAATCCAAAACATACACTTCTTCGTGTGAATTTGTGATAATTCCTACCCGCTAACACTGATTCTTGTTGGCAGCCAAGCGTGGTTAATTAAAAGAGAAACTCCCCCCATTTTCTAACTCTTCCCTAAATTACCCTAATGGATATTCAGCAAAAACTCAGCCAAATCCCCAAATCACCGGGAGTATATTTCTTCCGTGATGGTAAGGGGGAGATTATTTACATTGGCAAGGCAAAAATACTGAGAAACCGGGTGCGATCTTATTTTAATTCACCTACAGGTAAAGACCCCAAAACTTTAGTAATGGTGAAAAATATAGCTGATATGGAATGGCTGGTGGTGCGTTCTGAGGTAGAGGCACTGCTTACGGAGGCGAATCTCATCAAAGAACATAAACCCCGTTACAATGTCTTTTTGAAGGATGATAAAACCTTCCCCTATATCCGTATTACAAATGAACCCTACCCCCGAGTGGAGATAATCCGGCAGAAAAATCTCACCAAAGATGACCATAATTATTTTGGTCCCTATACCGATTCTGGGTATTTGAGAGAAATTCTGCGGGTGATTCATAAAATATTTCCCCTTAGAACCTGCACCTATTATATTGATGATAATACCATTGAAGCAGGGAAGATCAAGATATGTCTGGATTACCACATCAAACGCTGTGATGGTCCCTGTGAGGGCTTAGTGCCTGAAAAAGACTATGGGGAGATGATTAAGCAGATAAAGGGATTTCTAAGAGGGAGGAATATGGAAATTAAGGGTTACCTCCAAGAGCAAATGGATTTAGCTAGTGAGCACCAAAAATATGAGGACGCGGTACGCTATAGAGACCAGTTG
Source organism: Fidelibacterota bacterium (assembly GCA_014381415.1). Lineage (GTDB taxonomy): Bacteria > Fidelibacterota > Marinisomatia > SCGC-AAA003-L08 > D37C17 > D37C17. Next base: position 27,459 of record JACNLQ010000033.1, on the reverse strand, counting down.
AATGCAGTCACCCAATTTACCCGCAAACAGAAAAAAGCCAGTCAGGATTTTAAAGACAGGGATGTATTGGTGGTATCAGCTGAAAATAGTTACGGAGTAGGGGTAGTAATGCGTATTCGTAATGGGCATATAATGGGACGTGAAAAGTTTAATTTAAAGGTACATGACTCCGGCGCTCATGCAAAAAATATCTCACAATTTATGCTACAGTATTACTCTTCAACCATTGACTTGCCTGAGGAAGTATTGGTTGAATGTAATTTTGATGAAATAATAGAATATGAAAAGTGGCTGAAGGGTATTCGGAAAAAGCGGGTGCAGATTCTGGTACCGGAAAGAGGAGAAAAACGAAAATTAGTAGAAATTTCTAAACGTAATGCTGATTTACTTCTGGGAGAATTACGTCTCAAACAAGCCAAACGCAAGGAACTCCTTACAAAACCGGTGCTTCAACTTCAGGAAGACTTGGGCATGGAAGTGGCTCCCCGGCGAATTGAAGCCTTTGACAATTCAAATATACAGGGCAGTAATCCTGTGGCTGGAATGGTTAGTTTTGTAGATGGAAAACCCCGTAAATCAGAATATCGAAAATTCCATATTAAAACGGTGAAAGGCATTGATGATTTTGCATCCATGCACGAAGTGGTAGACCGTCGTTATAAACGGCAATTGGAGGAAAAAAATCCACTACCTGATCTCATACTTATTGATGGAGGGAAGGGTCAGCTTTCTGCAGCAAAATCTGCCTTAGATGCTTTGGGTTTAGGGTATGTGCCGGTTATTGGTCTCGCGAAGCGATTGGAAGAAGTATTTAAACCGGGAATGTCCGAGCCACAGAATATTGCTAAAACATCAGCGGGACTACATTTATTACGGGCAATTCGAGATGAGGTTCACCGTTTTGCCATCACTTTTCACCGAAAGGCCCGAAAGAAGGATATGACCAAAAGTATATTTGAGGAAATCCCTGGAATGGGGAAAAAACGAATTCAGAAATTGTGGAAGGAGTTTAAGTCGTTAGAAACTATACAAAATGCCTCATTGATTGAACTGAGAGAAAAGACTGGATTTTCAATGAAATTGTGTGAAGCAATTCAGAAATGCTCCTCACTCAAGTAAGCTAAATCAAATCCTCACTTAATAATTCCAGTAATTCCTTATGAATATGGCTATTAGTGGCAAGAACACGATTCCCTGAAAAGGGCATAGGGGAACTATCCCAATCGGATACTTTACCCCCTGCTTCTTGTACAATGAGAGCACCAGCACAGACATCCCATGGCTGGAGTCCAAACTCCCAGAACCCCTCAAAACGCCCCATAGCTACAAAGCAGAAATCTAGTGCTGCAGCACCCAGCCTTCGTACTCCCTGAGTCTTGCCATACAATGCTTTAAAAAGATCAAATCCTTTATTCCATCTGTCATCATGACTATATGGAAATCCAGTAACTAATAGGCTGCTACTTAAAGTATTAGTTAAAGTAGTTTGGATGGCTATTCCATTTAAAAAGGCACCCCCATTTTTCTCTGCCCAAAAACATTTATCAGCCGCAGGGTTATACACTACTGCTACAATTGTTTCTTCTTTATATTGCAATCCAATTGACACTGCAAAAATGGGGAGGTTGTGTACAAAATTAGTGGTACCATCTAAGGGATCAATAACCCAGCGATAATCCGATTTATTATCAATGATAGCACTTTCCTCAGCAATAATATGATGATCAGGAAAGGTTGTTTTGATTTCATTTATTATAAACTCTTCCGATTGGATATCGGCAATGGTGAGTAAATCAATAGGTGTAGATTTATGCTTGTAGGAGGAAATATGACCAAAATGCTCCATGAGAATGGAGCCAGCTCCCTTTGCCGTGTCAATAGCAAAATTGAGCATTTCAGTCTGTGTCACTATATTTTGAGAAATTTACAGCTTGGTTTCAGCAACAGTTTTTTTAACAGCTATCAGTGTATTGTTCAGCATCTCCTGCTCTTCGGGTAAGAGCTTGAATTCCAAAATATTTTCAATACCACCTGCACCAATGACGGTGGGAACCCCAATAAAATATCCGTCAACGCCAAATTCACCTTCACAGAGAGCAGCAGAGGGGATTACCCTTTTTTTATCTTTCAGGTAGGCTTCAGCCATTTCAATCGCGGAAGCTGCAGGGGCGTAATATGCAGAACCATTTCCAAAGAGCTTCACCAATTCACCGCCAGCAAAGCGTACCCGCTCTACAATGGCATCCAGCCTGTCTTTAGGTATGAGTTCTTCTGCTGGAATTCCGCCAATTGTTGCCAAGCGGGTGATGGGAACCATTGTATCTCCATGTCCCCCAAGAACCATGCAATTTACATCCTGGGCAGAGTAGCCAGTTTCCATTGCAAGAAACGCCCGAAATCGCCCACTATCCAAAGCACCTGCCATACCGATAACTTTATTTTTTGAAAATCCTGATACTTTGTAAAATGAATACACAATGGCATCTAATGGGTTAGACACAACTATAACAAAAGCATTGGGTGCATATTTTTTCACATTATTGGCAACATCAGTAATTATTTTAATATTTATTTCTAATAAATCTTCTCGGTCCATCCCAGGTTTTCTGGGAATGCCTGCTGTAATAATAACCACATCTGCATCTGTAAGGGAAGCAGGGTCACTACTCCCTTCTAAATTAGCATCATAACCATCGTGAGGACGTAACTGCATGATATCCAGTGATTTGCCTTTGGTCATACCCTCAGCTTGAGGGATGTCATAAATGACTATGTCACCTAATTCTTTTTGAGTAGCTAAAAGAGCGAGATTGCCACCAATCTGCCCGCCGCCAATTAGGGCTATTTTCTTTCGTGCCATATTAGTATTTCCTTTATTAAATTATTGAGTAGGAGAGATTTATCGTTTTGCCATGGGAATAAATTCCCGTTTTGCAACACCGGTATAAATTTGTCTTGGTCTGTAAATTCGAGGTTTTTCAGCACCTCGCATTTCTTTCCATTGTGCTATCCAGCCAGGCAGTCTTCCCAAAGCAAACATCACCGTAAACATTTTGGTTGGAATTCCAAGAGCCCTATATATAATACCCGAGTAAAAATCAACATTTGGGTAGAGTTTCCGGGAAATAAAAAATTCATCTTTTAATGCCACTTGTTCTAATTCAATTGCAATTTTTAGCAGTGGATCATTAATCCCCATTTTTGATAATAGTTTATCGGCAGATTTTTTTAATATTTTAGCTCGCGGATCGAAATTTTTATAGACCCTGTGACCAAAACCCATCATTTTAAAATTGGATTTTTTATCTTTTGCCATATCAACATATTTTTCAAAGTTGTCCCCATCTGCATGAATCATTTTCAGCATTTCAATTACACGCTGGTTTGCTCCGCCATGCAATGCACCCCACAGAGCACCAATTCCAGCAGCAATGGAAATAAATAAATTGGCATGGCTACTTCCTACCATCCGTACAGTGGATGTGGAACAATTCTGTTCATGATCTGCATGAAGTATTAGAAGTAATCTCAGTGCCTCAGCCATTGTAGGGTCAACTGTATATTCCTCTGCTGGTACTGCAAACATCATGTGAAGAAAGTTTTCTTCAAATCCCAGTTCATTTTTCGGATAAATCAGCGGCTGTCCTATGGATTTTTTATAAGCAAATGCAGCTAGAGTTTTTACTTTAGCCAGAAGTCTAATTATATTTAGTTCAATATCTCCATCCACCCGTGCAGGGTAAAATGTAGAAAGAGCGGCAACAGTTGATGCCAGTACTCCCATTGGATGAGCATTCATAGGGTAACCATCAAAAAATCGCTTCATATCCTCATGAATTAGGGAATGGTATGTTATTTGCTTATTAAATGATGCCAATTCTGTTTTATTAGGCAATTCCCCGTAAAGTAGTAAATAGATAATTTCAACAAAACTTGAATTATCAGCTAATTGTTCTATTGGATACCCTCGATATCTCAATATTCCTTTCTCTCCGTTGATGTAAGTGATTTCGCTGGAACAAGAGCCGGTATTTCCGTAGGAAGGATCATAGGTTATAAAGTTTGTTTCAGACCTTAGTTGTGTTACATCGACGGCTTTTTCATCCTCGGTACCTTTGACGATGGGTAAATCGATAGTTTTACCATCCAATGTGAGCTGCGCTTTTTCCATAAATATTTATGACCTAATTTGGTGTTTGTAGTTATTAATTTGGATAGAAAATTTAAACAGAAAAATGAAGTCCTCACAATTGGAATTTGCTCACAAATATGTTATTTTTATTTACATCCTTATCTTAAAATTGTGATTTGTATCACATGGGAGAGATGTAACGGGAAAAATCGTTGTTCATGGTGCTGTAGATGTAATAAATTCACTACTAGCGTGATAGCTGTTAACTGCTATTAGGTGCATCCTAGGAGGGATGATAATTAATTAACTGATGGAGGAGAATTGATTTTAATGAAGTTTTTAAGCCGAAGTATCTTACCAGTAGTACTTATAATAATTTCAACACAATATCTAAATGCTAGTCCACCAGATTGGGTGGATAATCCTGGCGGATATGAATTTACAGCAACAATTTCTGGTGGTATAATACTAAGTGAGAATGGTGAGCAGATGGGGGATGAGGGAGATATGTTTGCGGCCTTTGATGATGCCGGTGATGTCAGGGGGCTTGGTCTTATGTTGTTTCCGCCTTTTGGACCCTATGCAGGAACACCTGTTTTTGAAGTACAATTGCGTAGTAATGCTGGAGGTGACCTCTTATCCTTCAAATATTATGATGCATCTGCAGATGCAGTTTTAGACATTGCAGAAACCTATGAATTTGTCATTAATGATATTTTAGGCGATGTAATTAATCCTATTACTTTTAATATTCAAGAAATTGAAACAAATGCCCCTGATTGGGTAGACTGTCCCGGATGCTATGAATTTACAGCAACAATTTCAGGTGGAATAATACTAAGCGAGAGTGGTGAGCAAATGGGTGATGATGGGGACATATTTGCTGCCTTTGATGAAGATGGAAATGTTCGCGGTGTCGGGCTCTTGTTATTCCCCCCCTTTGGTCCCTATGAGGGAACCCCTGTATTTGAAGTTCAATTGCGTAGTAATGCTGAAGGTGATCTTATTTCATACAAATATTATGATGCATCAGCAGATGCAATATTAGATATTGTAGAAACCTATGAATTTGTCATTAATGATATTCTGGGAGATGTAATGAATCCAATCATTTTTAATATTGGCTCAATTATTGAAGAATGTGTTGACAATGACGCTGCATTGGCACCATTTGATTGTGCAATGGGATATGCCAATTGGGGATGCGATTTTTTATGGGGTGGTGTACCTATAAGTGAATTATGTCCTGTCACTTGTGATGCCTGTCCAGCAGCTGATGTGTATGGCTGTATGGATTCCGAAGCAGCAAATTATAACCCAGACGCAACTATTGATGATGGTACCTGTGAATATCCCTGTTTTGATGATGATGCCTCTGTAGCACCCTTTACCTGTGGGTATGCTGTAACTACCTGGGGTTGTGATTTTTTATGGGGAGGAACACCTATTGGTGAACTATGCCCAGAATCATGTGGAAATTGTGGGGGTAGTGATATTGAAGGCTGCATGAATGATACGGCCTGTAACTATAATCCGGATGCTACTATTGAGGATGGTAGTTGTTTAGAATTAGATTGTGCTGGAGAATGTGGTGGCTCAGCAGAAATTGATGAATGCGGAATATGTGGAGGGGATGGTATTCCGCCTTGGGCTTGCGATTGTAATAATAATGTAGATTTAGGTTGTGGCTGCGGGGAAGCAGGTCCCAGTGGTTGTGATAATGTATGCGGCTCTACTTTAGAGAATGATGCCTGTGGTGTATGTGGTGGTGATGGCTCTGATGATTTGGGATGCGGTTGTTTTGAACCTGGCCCATCTGGTTGTGATAATGTTTGTGGGTCAACCTTAGAGAATGATGCCTGTGGTGTATGCGGAGGTGATGGTTCTGATGATTTAGGCTGTGGATGTTTTGAACCTGGACCATCTGGTTGTGATAATGTTTGTGGGTCAACCTTAGAGAATGATGCCTGTGGTGTATGCGGAGGTGATGGTTCTGATGATTTAGGCTGTGGATGTTTTGAACCTGGGCCATCTGGTTGTGATAATGTATGCGGTTCCACTTTAGAATTAGATGAATGTGGAGTATGCGGAGGAAATGGTATTCCACAGGGTGCATGTGACTGTGACGAAAATGTGGAAGACTGTGCTGGAGTATGTGGAGGATCTTCTGTATGGGCAACTATGTGTGAAGATACTGATGGTGATGGTCTTGGGAATCCAGGATCAGAATCTCAAGAATGTATAGATGGTGGCAGAGATATTACAGATGGCTGTGATCTACCAGATTTAAACTTGTTTTTAGGAGAAGACGGCTCAGTATATTATCAGTCGTCAGAAGAAATAGGTGGTTTCCAGTTTAATGTAGATGGAGCCACTGCTAGTAGTGCTTCCGGTGGAGATGCAGGTGATGCTGGATTTATGGTGAGTACAGGTGGTTCAATGGTTATCGGATTTTCATTAACTGGTGCAACTTTTGGACCAGGATGCGGTACACTTACACAAGTTAATTTAGATGGATCAGCAACAGGGTTATCAGGGATTGTTGTATCTGATGCAACTGGTAATGCTATCCCATTCATTTACTATGCTGGTGGTTCTGAATTGGTATTAGATTGTAGTGATGAATATCCAGATTGTGCAGCAAACGAATTTGACTGCGCCGGTGAATGCGGCGGCAGTGCTGTAATTGATGAATGCGGTGTCTGTGGTGGTGACGGAGTACAGCAGGATTGTGGTTGTGGATCTCCTGGAGAATTTGGTATTCCGGACGGGGATTGTGACTGTGATGGTAATGAATTAGACTGTGCCGATGTCTGCGGCGGTTCATCTATATGGGCAACTATGTGTGAAGATACTGATGGTGATGGTCTTGGGAATCCAGGATCAGAATCTCAAGAATGTATAGATGGTGGCAGAGATATTACAGATGGCTGTGATCTACCAGATTTAAACTTGTTTTTAGGAGAAGACGGCTCAGTATATTATCAGTCGTCAGAAGAAATAGGTGGTTTCCAGTTTAATGTAGATGGAGCCACTGCTAGTAGTGCTTCCGGTGGAGATGCAGGTGATGCTGGATTTATGGTGAGTACAGGTGGTTCAATGGTTATCGGATTTTCATTAACTGGTGCAACTTTTGGACCAGGATGCGGTACACTTACACAAGTTAATTTAGATGGATCAGCAACAGGGTTATCAGGGATTGTTGTATCTGATGCAACTGGTAATGCTATCCCATTCATTTACTATGCTGGTGGTTCTGAATTGGTATTAGATTGTAGTGATGAATATCCAGATTGTGCTGATAACTTTTACGATTGTGCTGGTGATTGCGGTGGATCTGCAGAATTAGATGCCTGTGGAGTATGCGGAGGTGATGGTTCTGATGATTTAGGCTGTGGATGTTTTGAACCTGGACCATCTGGTTGTGATAATGTTTGTGGTTCAACCTTAGAAAATGATGACTGTGGTGTTTGCGGTGGTGATAATTCATCCTGCGCGGACTGTGCCGGTGTACCCAATGGCGATAGTTGGGAAAGTGATTGCGGCTGTGTAGCTGCTGATAATTCTGGTGATGATTGTGATGATTGTGCAGGTGTTCCAAATGGAGATAATATTGTAGATAACTGCGGTACCTGTGACAATGACTACTCAAATGACTGTGTGCAGGATTGTGCCGGTGAATGGGGTGGATCTGCGTATGAAGATAATTGCGGTGTCTGTGATGCTGATCCATCCAATGACAATGCTGTTGATTTAGGCTGTGGATGTTTTGAGCCTGGGCCATCTGGTTGTGATAATGAATGTGGGTCAACTTTAGAAAATGATGATTGCGATGTATGTGGTGGTGATAACTCCACCTGCTCTGATTGTGAAGGAGTACCAAATGGCGATTCATGGGAAAGTGATTGTGGATGTGTAGCTGGTAATAACTCTGGTGATGACTGTGATGACTGTGCTGGCGTTCCAAATGGTCCAAATGTAGAAGATATGTGTGGCACCTGTGATGATGACAGCTCTAATGATTGTTTAGAAGACTGTTTTGGTGTATGGGGTGGAACCGATTATGATCAGGGCTGTGGCTGTGGAGTTTATGATGAGCTTCCAACCGATGGCTGTGATGATGTATGTGGTTCAACCGCTACTGAAGATGAGTGTGGCACTTGTGATGATGACAGCTCTAATGACTGTGTAGAAGACTGTTTTGGTGTATGGGGTGGAACCGACTATGATCAGGGCTGTGGCTGTGGTGTTTATGATGAGCTTCCAACCGATGGCTGTGATGATGTATGTGGTTCAACCGCAGAGTTAGATGACTGCGGTGTTTGTGAAGGTGGTAATGCCGATATGGACTGCGCTGGTGAATGTTTTGGTACTGCTGAAATTGATGAATGTGGTGTATGCGGTGGTCCTGGAGAAATTGAATGTTGGGATGGCACATTTGTGTGTGATACTGCAGACTGCCCTGAAGAAAGCACAACGATTGACTACTGTCTGGATTTACATTCCGGTGCCAACCTGATAAGTTTTTATGGGCTTCCTGATGATGTATCTATAACCCATGTAATGTCTTCAATTGAAGGTAATGCCACTGGTGTTATTGGGGAAGGTGTGGCCGCCAACTATAATGGGGTAGAATGGATGGGTAGTTTAAATAATATTAGTTCATTATCTGGATACTGGGTAATTGTGAGTGAGGCGGGTTCATTATGTATTGAGGATGGGAATCCCACTGATCCTGCTATTCAATATTCTCTTCATAGTGGCGCAAATTTAATTTCTTTCCCCGTTGAAGGGTCTGTAGGTATAAGTTCCAGTTTACCAGATGATATTGAAGGCTTTGTAAGTGGTATTATTGGAGAAGGTGTGGCAGCTAATAATCAACCTCCATGGCAGGGAAGTTTATCTGCGCTAAGTGGAGGAAATGGATATTGGATGATTACCACTGAAAATATCTCTTTTTCCTTTGATGTGAGTACTATGAGTAGAATAAAATATGATGAAGATGTTGGATTAACAGCTCCAGATAACAATGATATTTACCAATCTACACAACAAGCATTCTATTTTATAGAAGACATTATTCTGGATGGAATGCCTGTTTCAAATGGAGATTGGATTCTCACCTACAATGGAAAAACTCTGGTAGGTGCTCGCCAATGGAAAGGTACTTTTACTGATATTCCAGCCATGGGATATGATGGAGCTTTTGAGACTGAGGGTTACAGTAATATGGGTAGCATGCTCACATTTAAAGTACAGCAGAATACCACTGGAAAAGTTTACCAGATTATGGATGTAGTCCCAGCTTGGAAAAGTAATGAAATATTTACTCTTGGTCAGCTTGCGGCAAGAGAAATGCCAGACGAAGTGCTGTTGGTTTCCGCATATCCAAATCCATTTAATCCTGTAACCAATATTACTTTTGGCATAGAAAATGATGCAGTAGTAATGGCAAAAGTGATTGATATTAATGGACGTGAAGTTGCAGAGCTTGCTAATGGTGTATATTCAGCGGGATACCATGTTGTTAATTGGAATGCTGATAGCCATTCCAGTGGACTTTATTTTCTAACTATTGTCATTGATGACTTTGCATCTGGAAATGGACAGCAATTTGTCCAAACTCAAAAGCTCATGCTATTGAAATAAAATAATAAAAAGAATAATTAGAAACCCCGTATATAAGATTTTATATGCGGGGTTTTTTATAATGGGGTATTTCATATAAAATGTAATTTAATCCCCCTGCAATTTTAAAAGCATTCTTTTTTGATGAGGGGATTGTAGAAATTAATCAGGAAAAATATTAGACTATCATCGACTATGAGAAAAACTAAAATTATTGCTACCATTGGCCCTGCTTCAAATTCAATGGAGAAAATTGAAAAACTCATTCATGCTGGTTTAGATGTAGCTCGTATAAATTTATCCCATCATGCATCGCCTTCTCAATTAAAAAAAACAGTTCAATTGATAAGAGAACAGGGGCTGAAATTTGAAAAATCAATTGCCATACTATTTGATTTAGGCGGTCCAAAAATTCGAGTAGGAAAAATTACTGGAGCTAAGGTAATTCAAATTAAAGAAGGTGTGGAATATAGCCTGGGAGGTGAATCCTTTGATATCCCTATAAATATGGAATTGAGTTTTACTGACCATGCTCAGGGCGGAGAAATTAAAATAGATGATGGTAGCATATCTTTTGATATAATCGAAGTACATAAAAGTTATTTGCAGATTAGGGCAAAAAATTCTGGAGAAATAGCTTCTGGAAAAGGGATTAATTTTCCGGGAGTGAAATTAAACTTGCCATCTGTGACTGAAAAAGACTTTATAGATATTCAGCTAGCCATAGATTTAAAAGCGGATTGGATTGCCATGTCATTTGTTCGTTCGGCAGATGATTTAAATCTCTTAAGAAATGAACTGGAAAAAAGAAATGTCAAAATTCCGATAATTGCCAAGATTGAAAAACCTGAAGCGATTGAAAACCTGAATGAGATTATAAATGCTTTTGACGGTATATTAGTCGCAAGAGGGGATTTAGGCGTGGAGATGCCTCTGAAGGAGCTACCCATCCTGCAAAAGAAAATTGTTAATGAATGCCTTCAAAATAGAAAACCGGTAATAATTGCCACTCAAATGCTGGACACAATGATACATAATCCAACTCCTACACGTGCTGAGGTAAATGACATTGCCAATGCCATTTATGATGGCGCTGATGCCGTTATGCTTTCAGGGGAAACTGCAGTAGGAGAATATCCTGTGGAATCAGTGCAAATTATGGGAGACATTGCTCAATCCGTTGAAAAAGATTTAGACAGGCAAAACTTTAATCGATATATTTTCAATGAATCGACACATTATGTAGATGGTAGAGGGTCTATTTGTCATGCTGCAATGACCATATCCAATGATCTTTTTATAAATACAATTGTGATTATGACTGAAAGCGGAGTTACTGCAATGAAAATGGCTCAGCATCGACCTAGAGCCCAGATTTTTGCACTTAGCCCATATTCTAATGTTTGTCGTCAATTGGCTTTGATTTGGGGTGTTACACCATTATTGGTAAATCCTGTTAAGTCAACAGATAAAATGATAATTGATTCCAGTGAATTGTTAAAGGAGAGAAATTTTATTAAAAAGGGAGATTCCTTTATTATAACTGCAGGCGTACCTGTTGGAGTAACTGGCAGTACTAATATGCTTAAGATCCATAAGGTGTAGGTTATTAAAAGCATAGGGAAAAATTGAAAACTAAATTTAATAATATTCCTTTACCGCATAAATACACTCCTAAATTAAACCATTCCATTTATTAAAGATATGAGTGAATCTATTAAATATTGTGAATCTTTAACTCAGTATCAAAGGCTTAAAACCCGCGTGGTGCATATTGGTGATATTCCATTAGGTGGTGAGTATCCTATTCGTGTGCAGTCAATGACCACTACCGATTCCATGGATACCCAGGCTACCGTTGAACAGTCCATCCGTATGATTGAGGCTGGGTGTGAGTATGTACGGATCACTGCTCCAAGTATTAGAGAAGCTAGGAATCTAGCGGAAATAAAAAAAGAACTTAGGAAACAAGGATATAACACTCCCCTCATTGCAGATATCCATTTCACACCCAATGCGGCATTGGAAGCGGCCAGAATTGTAGAAAAAGTCCGCATTAACCCTGGCAATTTTGCAGATCGTAAAAAATTTCAGGATATTGAATATACGGATCAATCTTATGATGAGGAATTAGAACGCATCCATGATCGATTTTCACCATTGGTCAAGGTGTGCAAAGAAGAGGGTTGTGCCTTACGAATCGGCTCTAACCATGGTTCGTTGTCGGACCGAATTCTGAGCCGTTATGGAGATACACCTTTAGGCATGGTGGAATCTGCTATGGAATTTTTACGAATTTGCCAAAGTTATAATTACCATGAAATTATATTGTCTATGAAATCCAGTAATACGAGGGTCATGGTTCAGGCTTATCGTTTGTTGGTAAATAAGATGAGTGCAGAAGGCTTGAATTATCCTCTTCATCTGGGTGTAACTGAAGCTGGTGACGGAGAGGACGGCAGAATTAAATCAGCGGTGGGAATTGGTACGCTTTTAGAAGATGGATTAGGAGATACCGTCCGTGTTTCCCTTACGGAGGAACCAGAGTATGAAATTCCGGTAGCTAAAGCTTTGGTGGATCGCTATACCCATCGGAACGGTCATGAAAAAATTGCTGTCAATTCTGATTTTGAATTGAGTCACTTTGAATATCAACCCCATAAGACCAATTCCGTACTCAATATTGGTGGCGACAATGTACCTCGGGTGTTGGTGGATTTAGCCTTGGAACCGGAAGTAAATCCAAGCACTCTATCTCAATTAGGTTATAAATATTTCGAAGTTGAAGATAAATGGGGAATTGGCGATTTTGCCTGTGATTATATTTTCATTAATAAGATGAAAATAAACTTTGATCTCCCTGGGACTTTGGGAGTGGTTCAAGTTTACTCTGTTTGGAAGGATGAAAAACTTCCACAGCATTATCCTCAAATAAATGTTAGTGAATATTTAGAAAATGACTCATTTCATAGCCACTTGAATTTTATTTACCTCACTTTATCAGATTTATCTGAAGACTTAATAAAAAAATTAAAATGTGACCAAACTGCGGTTTTGCTGATTGATACCTATAATGAACATGGTATGTCAGAGCAGCGGGAGATATTTAGAGAACTCCTTGCTAAAAGCTGTTCAACTCCTGTCATCATTGGGAGATATTATTGTGACCTTTCGGTTACAAACATGCGGCTTTATTCAGCAACTGACATGGGTGCTTTGCTCATTGAGGGTTTAGGTGATGGTGTATTTATTGCTGCAGAAAAATGCGGTACGCTAAAAGAGGTAAACCAAACTGCATTTGGAATTCTACAGGCATCCCGAACCCGTATAAGTAAAACAGAGTATATTTCCTGTCCATCTTGCGGTCGGACACTCTTTGATCTGCAGGAAACCACAGCATTGGTCCGGGAAAGAACCAGTCATTTGAAGGGAGTTAAAATTGGCATCATGGGCTGTATTGTAAATGGTCCTGGTGAAATGGCGGATGCAGATTATGGGTATGTAGGTACAGGTGTGGGGAAAATCAGTTTATACAGGGGGCAGAATGTAGTGCAGTCAAACCTCCCTATGGAAAACGCTGTAGATGTCCTCATTGATCTCATGAAAGAAGATGGGGTATGGGTAGAAGTTCAAGAATTAGATGCAGTATTTTAATATAACTTTTTTCCATTAGAAACATTTTAGTTAATATATTTATATTGCTCCCTCTTATTATTCATCAAATTTAATTAAAAAAATGCAAATTCTATCTAAACAAATTACAATTGAAGATTTGAAATCAATTGCAGTTCAGGGCTTTGGGGATATGTTGAAAGCGGTTGATGATGTTTCCATTCAAAAAAACATTGTTAATATTTCCAATAAATGGATAAAGCGAAATAATTAATGGCATATGGTTCAAATGCACCTTCGTTAGATCGCTGGAAGCAGATGACACTTTCTGAACAAATGGCAAATATAGGCAGTGAAGTAAGCAGGGCAATCCATTGGCGGAAAAAAAAAGAAAATGTTGAATTTTCAAATAATGCCTTAAATCGAGCACTTGAGCTCATTTTTTTAACGATTGGATGTGTAAGAATAAAATCTCATTATAGAGAACTTACCCGAATGAGGGAAGCATTAAAGGATACCTTTTTTGGGAACAACGATCTTAATTCAACTGACCTGCAATGGGAAAAATATTTTAATCATTTTAATTTTGTAGCGAGGAAAAATAAATGAGAATATTATTTTTATATTTTTGTTTGTTGAGCTTAATATTCAATCAAATTGAACCGGTGGATGGATTAAGAGAAAATCCACCAAGAGTTTGGGCGCTGACCCATGCCAAGGTTTACATTGAACCAGGTACCTATTTGGGGAATGCCACTATTGTAATTCGTGATGGGTTTATTGAAAATGTGGGTAGAGATATCCGAATTCCCAATGATGCCACAGTATTGGATTTAACCGGCAAAACCATTTATTCCGGATTCATTGACAGCTGGGTGGAAATTTCAACTCAGCCAGAAAATACAATTCCCCACGATGCACATTGGAACCACAAAGTGAATGCCCGCCGGGAATTATACAGTCAGTATCAGCCCGTTAAGAAAAAACTGGAATCTCTCCATAAAATGGGATTTACTGCTGCCCACATCGTACCCGATTCAGGGATATTTCAAGGACAGACCGCCCTAGTTCAACTGAATAATGAAGGTACGGTGCTAATTTCGGCGGTGGCTCAGGATATTGCCTACGAGGTAGATGGCTGGGGTAGTGACAAATATCCGAATTCCCTTCTTGGTGTGGTGGCCTTATTGAGACAAACTTTAATGGATGCGACATGGTACGGAGAAGCCAATGCTATTACAAAACAATTTCCTAAGTTCAATGAACCCCTTAAGGGAAATAGAGATTTAGATGTTTTCAGTAATTGGCGTCAGGAAAATAAACCCTTCATTTTTGAAACCAACCAGGAACTTTCCGTATTACGGTCTTTCAATATTAGTGATGAATTTCAGTTAAATAGTTGGATCAGGGGAAGCGGCTATGAATATAGACGGATTTCAGAAATTGCAAAGGTGAATCCCTTTATTATTTTACCCCTAGATTTTCCTGTAACTCCCGATCTATCTCACCCCTACCAAGCGCTGAGCTATAGTACTTCTGAGCTGAAACACTGGGATTTAGCAGCAGATAATCCTGCTATTTTAATCGACCATGGTGTTTCTTTTGCATTTACATCTCATGGATTAAAGGGCAATGAATTCCGGAAAAATCTGATCCGTTCTATAGAGCGGGGTCTTTCAGAAACTGATGCATTAGCAGCTCTTACAACGATTCCTGCTGAGAAAATGGGGAAGGGAAATCAATTAGGCAAAATTGAGCAAGGGTTTCTCGCTAATCTCACCATCGTAGATGGGAATTATTTCCAGAATAAATCTAAGATTGTTTCTACCTGGATTGGAGGTGAGGAATATCCTGTTTTACCAAAATATGACACAGATATTGCCGGAGAGTGGAAACTCACTATGGGCAAAAAGTGGTATCAATTAGAGCTGAAGAAAAAAAACAATAGTTACAGTGGATCAGTTATTCAAGATACCACCAATTTTAAACTATCCAAATTAAAAATTGGAGGGCGATTTATCAGCTGGCAGGTGACATTAGATTCTACTGCTGGACCCAGCCGATTCACTGGTCACATTTTAGAAAATAGAATGGAAGGTACAGCTCACGACTTACAACTCAGTTGGAGTGCATTGAAAATAGGCGGATTGGAAAAAGAAGAAAAGAAGGAGGAAGATAAAGAAAATAGTTCAGAATTATCTGTTTATTATCCTGAAGGAACCTATGGATTGGAAAATGATGTTCTACAGGATGCCAAATCAATTCTTATTCAGAATACCACCGTATGGACCTGTGGAAAACAGGGAAAATTAGAAGGGGTTGATATTTTATTTGAAGGTGGAAAAGTAAAAAAAATAGGCTATAGTCTCAATTCAAAAGGGGTCACCAAAATTGATGGAACGGGAAAACATATCACTCCCGGACTTATTGACTGTCACTCACATTCAGCGGCTTTTTCCATCAATGAAGGAACTCAATCTATTACAGCAGAAGTTCGAATTCAGGATGTAATGAATAGTGATGATATAACCATTTACAGGCAACTCGCTGGGGGACTTACTATGGCAAATATCCTCCATGGTTCGGCAAATACCATTGGTGGACAAAATGCGGTAATCAAAATGCGATGGGGTGCCACTCCTGAATATTTGCTATATGAAAATGCAATGCCTGGAATCAAATTAGCCTTAGGTGAGAATGTAAAACAGTCCAATTGGGGAGATGAGAATACCACCCGATATCCACAGACCCGTATGGGAGTAGAGCAGATTCTCCGAGACGCTTTTGCTTCGGCTGTTGAATATCAAAATGAATGGATTGATTTTAGAAAAAATAATAAAAAATGGAAAAAGAAAATACCCCCCCGACAAGATTTAGAATTGGATGCATTGGTTGAAATTCTGGAAGGGAAAAGACAAATTCATTGTCATTCTTATCGGCAGGATGAAATTCTTATGCTCACCCGGGTTGCTGAAGATTTTGGATTCACCGTAGGCACTTTTCAGCATGTATTGGAAGGTTATAAGGTTGCTGACCGCTTGAAAGAACATGGTGCAAATGCTTCCACCTTTTCCGATTGGTGGGCATATAAATATGAGGTCATAGATGCCATCCCTTACAATGGTGCGCTTATGACGGATGTTGGTGTGACGGTTTCTTTTAATTCAGATTCTCGGGAATTAGCGCGGCGGATGAATACAGAAGCAGCTAAAGGGATGAAATATGGTAATCTATCTGAAGAAGAAGCATTGAAACTGGTGACAATTAATCCGGCGATTCAGTTAAATATTGATAAATGGGTGGGCTCTCTGGAAGTGGGGAAAGATGCAGATTTTGTAATTTGGAGCGATCATCCGCTATCTACAAGAGCAAAGTGTGAGCAAACATGGATAGATGGAGTCCAATATTTTTCACTGGAAAAGGATGCAGAACTAAAAGCAAGAGATACAGAATTACGGGATAAATTGGTGGGTAAAATTTTATCAAAGAAAAGTGATTCTAAGGGAAAAAAATGGAATCATTCAGAAAAGAAATCTGTAGATCATCACAATTGCCTGGAGGAATTATGAAATTGATTTACTCCATAACCCTACTTTTTAGTTTATTATTTGCCTCGGACCAAATCCCGGGACCTCCTCAAGATCACCCCATTATTTTTACAGGAGCTACCATTCATACCGTATCCCATGGGGTCTTAGAAAATGCAGAAATATTATTTGATGGCGGAAAGATTATTTCAGTAGGTCACAACCTTTCTGCAATGTACAAAATTGAAAAAATTGATATCTCTGGTAAACATATTTTCCCAGGACTTATTTCTGCCGGTTCCACATTAGGATTACAGGAAATTGGGGCAGTGCGGGCTACTCGTGATTATGCAGAAGTGGGGAGTATAAATCCCAACGTTCGAGCAAATGTAAGTTATAACCCCGATTCAGAAATCATACCCATTTCTCGATCCAATGGAATATTATTAGCATTATCTGTG
Organism: Fidelibacterota bacterium; assembly: GCA_014381415.1. Taxonomy (GTDB): domain Bacteria; phylum Fidelibacterota; class Marinisomatia; order SCGC-AAA003-L08; family D37C17; genus D37C17. The sequence goes on along the minus strand of JACNLQ010000033.1, from coordinate 10,099 downwards.
CCTCGGTCCGGGCGGATGTCAGGTATGTCGTCGCTCATGATGTTAGATGGCTGGACTTGGGAAGATGCCACACTACAACATCCGGTGGGGCTGCATTTATTTTGGCCATCCATGAATGTAGCAAAATCGGATAAAGCAGAAAAGAAGGATAAATCTGACAAAGAGTCACGCCTAAAATCTATCCAGAAAATTGATGATCTGATTCAGGAATCCCGGGCATATTTGAAGCTGAAAGAATCCAGGAGTTCATCCTTTAAACATGATTTACGATTAGAGGGAATGCTGTCTGTTTTGACGGGGGATATTCCAGTATTCATTCATGCCAATGAAGTTAGGCAAATTGAAGCGGCTGTGTACTGGGCTGACCGCCAAAATCTGGAAATGGTTCTGGTGGGAGGTAAAGATTCATGGCGCACAACCACGCTATTAAAAGATAGAGATATTCCAGTCATTTATACACAGACCCATTCAACACCCATGCGGAGGTTTGAAAATTATGATCAGGCATTTACAACCCCATTTCAATTATTTGAAGCAGGAGTAAAATTCTGTATTTCCAATAGTGAGTCACCTTTTCAGACGCCTCATATTCGAAATTTACCCTATCATGCTGCCAAAGCCGCTTCATACGGACTTCCATGGGAAGAAGCATTACGGTCCATTACCCTTTCCACTGCAGAGATATTGGGAGTAGATGAAAAAGTGGGATCCCTAGAGGTTGGGAAGGAAGCCACATTATTTATTGCCGATGGAGATATTTTAGATATTAGAACCCAGGTTGAAAGGGCATTTATTCAGGGAAGAGAAATTGATTTAACTGATAGACATAAGACGTTATATAAAAAATATAAAATTAAATATCAGCAAAATGGGTTATTAAAAGGTCCTGTTTTAGAATAATATTTTTACATCTTGTAACAAAGTTCTTTTAGTCCCCTTCAATAACCTCTTGTTAAATTACCCAATTGTTTTAACCATATCAGATAATTGTAAGGAGAAATGTGGGGCAACTATTACGTAGATTATATTTTATTTTAATTTCGCTATCCGTTTTATTTTCATACGAAAATAATTTTTCTAATTCTGGGACTGGGAAAATAAGCCTTCAGCATTCCATCGAATTCACCGAAATAAATGGAGGATATACCCGTCTGGCAAAAATCGGACAGGGACATACCACCGAAGCAGGCATGCCTGAACTTCCTCGATTTACAACATTTTATCAATTAGATCCCGAAAAGACTTATGACTTTCAACTGGAGGTATTGGAATCATATACCATTGAAAATATTACAATTCTACCTCACCAAGGTATGGAAAAATGGGAAGTAGATAATGTAAATATAATTAACACGGAAATATACAATTCATACGCTGCTTTTCCAGAACAGAACATGGTAATATCCGAACGGTCACAGGGGCGAGGAATTGCATTTGTGAGTATTCAGGTCACACCGTACAAATATTATCCTAAATATGAAAAATTAGAAGTATTTACCGATATTGACATTCATGTTATTGAAACAGGCGATAATCCAAACCCCCAATTAACCCAGCCGATGCGATCCCTTATTTTTGATGAGTTTTACAAAGATCTAATAGTAAATTTTGAGTATTCTGACCGCCCTGAAGATTACCAGGCGCCTGCCATACTTTACATTGCAGGTGGAAATTGGATTAATAATAGCTATGTTCAAGATTTGTTTGAATGGCGCCATAAACAAGGCTATATAGTCTATACCTATGATACTCCAACTTCTAACGAAAATACCATCAAAAGCTATATTAAAAATGCCTACGAAACTTGGGAAAACCCACCTGAAATTGTGGGGCTTATTGGCGATACGGATGTAATAGATTGCTTTTATCAATCCTGGGGACCAGGGGGTTGGAATAGTTATAATGGGGCTACCGATTTTGATTTCACTCAGTTAGACGGTGATGATTTGATTCCGGAAGTTTTTATTGGTAGAATTTCAGGTCAACAAACTTCAGTCATGGAAAATGTTATCAATAAAACCATCCAGTATGAAAAAGCATTGTATGTAGATGATGATTGGTTTACAAAAGCGGCATTGGTTGGTGACCCTGTTGAATCAGGGAATTCCACTGTTTTTACCAATCAATATATTGAAAATCTTATGATCAACCATGGTATGACTGATATTGCCACTGACTATGATGGGTATGGAATTAGTAGTTTTGTTGTCAATCAGTTTCAAGATGGAATCCTTTACTATAATTACCGAGGTATTTATGGGGATGAAGGAACAGGTGCTAGTAGCCAATTTAATAATGGATACGAAACTCCATTTGTCACTACCATGACATGCGGTACGGGTGATTATGATAACGGTAATTCTCAGAGTGAAGGCTTTGTGAAATTGGGTTCTGTGAATAATCCTGAAGGTGCAGTTGCAGCTGTAGGCATTTCTACTACCGGAACCCATACCGCATATAATAACATCGTTGACATGGGCATTTATGATGGAATATTTGCAAAAAAACTATGGTATGCGGGTGCATCTGTAGCAAATGGCGATTTAGCTATTTTGGCAACTTACCCAGAAAACCCTTCAGATGTTACCCAAACATTTATTGCATGGAGCAACCTCATTGGAGACCCTGCGTTACATCTATGGACAGGGAAGCCTGATAATTTTATTGTAGATCATCCCGCTACTATTTCATTGGGCACAACTACTATGGAGATTATAGTTTATAATAGTGATGGAAATTTAGTTGAAAATGCGCGAGTTACCTTATTAATGGGCGAAGATGTCATTTTTTCAACTGGAGTGACTGATGAAAATGGAGAAATCACTTTAAATTGGGATGCTGTTGAAGCTGGCAATATATCTATAATGGCAATGAAAAGTGATTTTCGTCCTTACGAAGGGAATATAGAAATTCCTGAATCTTTTGGTGCTGCAATTTCAATTATACCGAATCAAATATATGTAAATTCGGGTGAATCAAATCAATTTGAAATTGCATTACACAATTACGGAAATGTGGAATCCGAAAATGTCATTGCTGAATTAAGTTCACTTTCTGAACATGTTACTATCACTGAAAGTATAAATTATTTTGGAAATATCACTGCTGGGTCAACGGTTTCTAAACTATATCCTGTTTATATTCACGGCACTGCTCATGATATGGAGGATTTAGAATTTCAACTTACTATCAGTGACGAATTGGGTAATAATTGGCTTAATCATTTACCTGTTACTATTTCTGGACCACATCTTAAAGTGACCGATTATAATGGTGAATTTCTACCGGGAATGGATGCAGAAATTTCAATAAATTTAGCAAATTATGGTAGCCGAATTGCTCATGGGTTCACAGCGGAACTAATATCAATCGAAACGGATGTTGCGGTAAATTCTAGTTTGATAAATTTGGACAATATTGGTGTAGGAAATAATCTAAATTCAAATGGATTTGACCTTAGTTTCCATAATGATATAATCAATGGCTCAGTTTTTCCAATGGAACTATTATTAACCAGTAGTGATGGATATTCAAGGGTAGAAAATTTTAATATTACGGTTGGTGAAGTAAGGGAGTCAGATCCTTTAGGACCAGATGCCTATGGGTATTACATTTACGATTCAGAAGATGAAGATAGTAATTATGCCCCCAATTTTAATTGGATTGAATTACCAGATGAATTAGGCGAACAACTTCCAATTTATGATAATGGAAATGGAAATAATTATGCCGGTACATATACGAATGGTTCTACCCTTATTGATTTACCATTCATATTTACCTTTTATGGTATAGATTATGATCAAATTGTAGTGAATACAAATGGATGGATTTCATTTGGAGACTTTTTGATGTACTCTTTTCGTAATTATCCAATTCCAGGTGCAGGAGGTCCATCGCCAATGGTTGCAGCCTTTTGGGATGATCTTAAAACGGGTGGCGGTGGGTATGTATATTATTATGAAACAGAAGAAATGGTTGTAATTCAATGGGATGATCTCAGAACATATGATAATAGTGGTCAATATCATGAAACATTCGAAATAATTTTATATAATAAAGACTATTTTTCTCCTACAATCACTGGAGATAGTGAAATAAAAATTCAATATGGGGAATTTAACAATACATCTGATGGAAGTTATCCGAATGGAGGTACTCCCATTCATGGTTGTTACTCCACCATAGGTATTGAAAACCATTTAGGTGATATAGGGCTCCAATATACATTTAATAATATCTACCCTGAAGCTGCTGCATCCTTGCAAGATTGGACCGCAATTTTTATAACAACCGGTCGCCAACCACGAGTCCATTTAAGCCTTGAAAACATAAACTTGACAAATGGCACTTTGGATATCAGAATTGAAAATGAAGATCCTGTTGCAGGATTTCAATTTGAAATATTTGGAATTTCATTGATGGAAATTTCTGGAGGTGAAGCAGAAGCAAATGATTTTATTTTATCCGCTTCTTCTAATATGGTGTTGGGATTTTCAACCTCAGGTACAGTAATCCCATCTGGAACACATTTATTAGGTCAAGTATCTTTTACGGATTATGATGGGGGTGAAATTTGTTTTGGCTCGGACCCAATCAATAATATTATATCAAATATCTATGGTAATTCATTACAAACGGAATGGGGTGATTGTGTAAGTGGCAGTTTAATGGGTGACTTAAATAGTGATGGTTCCCTTGATATTTTGGATTTAGTGGCACTTGCTAATTTGATACTGGATGAAGAATTTGAATTAAATGGTGATATGAATGGAGATGGACAATTAAATATACTTGATATTGTTCAACTTGTGAATACAATTCTTGGGTAGTGAGTTTACTTACATCTTGTAACAATCTAACCTTAGCCATTTTTAATATAAACTGTTTATTTTCCCGTAGGTAAAAACAATTAATAATTAATATAAAAGAAAGGTTAAATATGTTCGGAAGGGTTTGGATTTTATCAATAGTTACAATTTCTCTGTCTCTGTTATTCTCTTATGAGAACAATTTTAGTTATTTAGATGCTGGGAATACAGGCAAGGTTAGTCTTCAACACTCGCCTGAATTTAGTGAGATTTCTGGTGGATACACACGATTAGCTAAAATGGGTGAAGGTCATACAACTGAAGCAGGAATGCCTGAACTTCCAATATTTACCACCTTTTATCAATTAAATCCCGAAAAGACCTACGATTTCCAACTGGAAATACTGGATTCTTATACCATTGAAAATATCACGATTCTTCCTCATCAAAGTATGGATATTTGGGAAGTAGAAAATGTAAATATTATTAATCAGGAGTTTTATAACTCATTTGCGGTATTTCCTGAACAGAATTTGACTGTATCAGAGCGATCACAAGGTAGGGGAATTGAATTTGTAAGCATAAACGTCATTCCCTATAAATATTACCCAAAATATGAAAAATTAGAAGTTTTTACTGATGTGGAAGTACATGTTGTAGAAACAGGAGAAAACCCTGATTCTCAATTAATGCAGCCTAAACGATCACATATATTCGATGAGTTTTATAAAGACATTATGGTGAATTTTGAATCTTCTGATCGACCTGAAGATTATCAAGTTGCAGCCATTTTATACATTGGTGGTGGTACTTCCATAACCAATAGTTATGTTCAACAGTTGGTAGAATGGCGTCATAAGCAGGGGTATATTGTTTATACGGCCTCCGAATCTGAAGTTGGTGGCTCTAGTGCCAGTACCAGTGAAATTAAAAATTATATAACCAACGCCTATAATACTTGGGAAAACCCACCAGAAATTGTTGGCCTCATTGGTGACACCGGTGGCAGTTATAGTCTTCCAAACTATACTCATAGTTGGGGTGGATACTCCGGTTCCACAGATTTAGATTATACACAGCTTCAAGGTGGAGATTTGATACCCGAAGTATTTATTGGGAGAATTTCTGGAGGGACTTCAGACATTGAAAATATTATTAATAAAACCATAAGATATGAAAAAGCAGAATTTGTAGAAGATATTTGGTTTTCAAAAGCGGGGCTTGTTGGGGACCCATCTTCATCTGGTAACTCCACCATTTTTACAAACCAATATATTGAAAATTTAATGGTCAATCATGGAATGAATCGTGTGCAAACAGATTATGATGGTAGTGGGAACCAAACATTTATGGAGCAGCAATTTAATGCTGGAATTCTCTATTATAACTATCGTGGTTGGTATTATGGCTACGGAAGTTATCCTACGAACGCAATAAATAATGGCTATGATACCCCTTTTGTTACCACAATAACTTGTGGCACAGGTGATTTTAATGTGACTGCAAGTTCTGAAGAATTTGTATGGTTGGGGTCGGTAAACAACCCCAAGGGTGCGGTGGGTGCTGTAGGAATGGCTACAACCGGAACGCATACAGCTTATAATAATATTGTAAATATGGGGATTTATGATGCTATTTTTTCTAGAAATTTATGGTATGCTGGGGTTGTAACAGCTTATGGTGATCTAGCAATAAATGCAACTTATCCTAATCCTAGTAGTGCTGCAAGTGCTGCCGAGGCATTCAGTAAATGGAGTAATTTAATCGGTGACCCTGCATTACACCTATGGACTGGGGTTCCAACAAACTTTAACTTTATACACCCTGGTACAATTGCATTAGGTACAACCACTTTAGATTTAACCATCACTGATGAAAATGGTGAATTTGTTGAAGGTGCTAGGGTTACTTTACTCATGGGAGATGATATAATATTTTCCACTGGCTTAACAGATGAAAATGGGGATATTACCTTGAATTGGGATGCTGTAGAATCTGGTACTATGTCTATTTTGGCTATAAAACGCAATTATCGACCTTATGAAAGTACCATTGAAATACCCGAATCATTTGGAGCTGCTATTTCTTTAATTTCACCTGAAATATATGCAAATGCAGGTGAAGAAACTGAATTTGAAATTGAATTGTACAATTATGGAACATTAGTAGCAGAAGATGTGATTGTTGAACTAAGCTCTCCATCCGATCAAGTTACTATTTTTGAAAGCATTGCATATTTTGGTTTGATCCCTGTAGGTTCATCTATAACTAAAAAGATCCCTGTATATATTCATGGAACTGCTTTTGATATGGAAGACTTGGAATTTCAAATTACCATAAGTGATAATAAAGGAAATAACTGGACTAACCATGTTCCTGTTAATATATTAGGTGCTCATTTAATAATTACGGAATATACTGGTGATACCAATCCTGGTTCCCATACAGAATTTTCTATCAACCTGGAAAATGAAGGCTCAAAATCGGCTAATAATATATTAGTTGAACTACTTCCATATGAAAATTTTGTAATGGTGAATTCTGGAGAATTTTTAATCGATAATTTATCTGTAGGTGATTATACTACTTTAGATGAAATTAAACTTTCTTTTAGTGATAATATAATTAATGGTTTCGTATTACCTTTGGAGCTATTAATAACAAGCAATGATGGTCATTCACGAATTGAAACTCTCAATATAACGGTTGGAGAAGTAAGGGTGTCTGATCCATTGGGTCCTGATCCTTATGGATATTATATTTATGATTCAGGTGACACTGATTATGAGCTTGCACCAGTTTATGATTGGATTGAAATCGCCAATGGTTTAGGTGATCAAGTCTCAATTTCTGATGAAGGGAATGGAAATAGCAGTTATACGGCTAGTACAGATAATAGAACGCTCCCATTTCCATTTACATTTTATGGCGAAGAGTATAATACAATTCAGATAAATACAAACGGTTGGATTTCTTTTGGAAATTTTGAAATGAATGCATTTAGGAATTATCCCATTCCAGGAGCAGGTGGTCCCTCACCTATGGTGGCTGCTTTTTGGGATGATCTTATGACAGGTTCAAGTGGCTATGTATATTATTATGCTTCGGATGAGTATGTTGTTATTCAGTGGGATAATATGCGAACATGTGGTGACCTTACTGGTGGTTGGTATGCAAATAATTGTTCCGGAGGTCCTAGGCAGACCTTTCAAATAATATTGTATAATACCAGTGAAATAAAGATTCAATATCAAGATTTTAATAATGCCTCAGATGGGTACTATCCTAGTGGTAGTACTCCAAGCCATGGGTGTTATTCTACAATTGGAATTGAAAATCATTTAGGTGATATGGGATTACAATACACATTTAATAATACTTACCCAGAAGCTGCCGCAACACTTGAGGATGGTTCTGCTTTATTTATTACTACTGGTACAGAATCTGAATTTATTTTAGGGGACTTCAATGAAGATGGAGTATTAGATATTTTAGATGTTGTTGGATTGGTAAATGCAGTAATAAATGGTGAGTATTCTGCTCCTGGAGATATGAATCAGGATGGAGCCCTTGATATTTTGGATGTTGTTACCCTTGTGAACGCTATATTGAATTCTCAGGGATAATTTAAAATTTATGAAATTAATCAAAATGCCCTGTTTAATTAAAATGGGGCATTTTATTATTATTGTAAGGAAATCACAAAATTTATATGAAAAATAATGTACCTTTAAGGATTGATTTTAATAGTATTATTGTATTTTTGAAAGGAAATATTAAAAATGAGAATTAGTATTGTACTTGCATTAATTATAGCATTTGCATGTCAGGCTCAAAATAAAAGTAGTAAGAAAACAGAAAATGCTTCCGAGTTAGCAGCCCAGCCAACACAGGCTGTACAATCTGAGTCAAAGCCGTCTGCAGATGAATTGGTAGTTAAGGTTGAACCCTGCAATGAAGCAGTTTGCCTTCAATTGCGAAACCATGATCCATCTAATAAATCCTTTGAGATCTTTATGGTAAATAATGAACCGGTTGCAGGATTTCAATGCGATTTACCAGGAGTAGGAATTTCTGACGCTAATGGAGGTTTGTTAAAAGAAAATGGTTTTGAAGCATCCAACAGTGCATCAAGAGTATTGGCATTTTCAATGCAGGGAAAAATAATTCCAGTGGGTACTGGGATTCTCACAGAAATTAGTTATAGTGAATCAACTGATGAAGTCTGTATGACTGAAATCATTTTTGCTGGAATCGGTGGAACAAAATTATCCAACGATATCCCCGAGTGTTTAAAGTTAAATTAGGGAGGAAGAAATGGTACATATTTATATAATAATGGGAATATTTATTTCTAATATTTTTGCCTATGAGGTTGGCGAGACACTTAGTTTGGCACATCAGTATAATGAGCTTCCAATCTGTTATGAACCTGAACTGGACCCCAATAATGATGGTATTTTTAGTTTTGCTGAATATAATGGCGATTTGAATGGCGGTCAATATTATGTGATGTTAATTGATTTATCTGCAACCTGGTGTGGCCCCTGTGTTTCATTATTACCATATTTTGATGATTTAGCAGAAGAATGGGAAGATAATGAAAATGTTAAAATATTGGTTGGTTTGTCAGATTTAAATCAACCTTATACTTGTGAACAGTGGGGAAATATGGGCACCAATGCTATCCCCATGATTATTGATGATTCTGGATATCCTATTTTTAATATTCTGAATACTGAAAGTTCATTCCCTAGTTCTGCATTTATTGATCATACCATGACTGTACATTATAAAGAAGCTGGATTCAGTACTGGCCCAGCTTTTATATCAAATGCAAATAATCAAATAAATACCATGCTTGATAAATTATATAATTCTCTAATTATGTCAGCCAACCCTGAAATTACCCTAGATAACGAAATTGACAATGATGGGGTTTTAAATCCAGGCGAAGGATTTTCTGTTGAATTCACTTTTTCAAATAATTCATTTCAAGCTGATGCATTAAATGTTGTGGTGTCCCTTATAATTGATGATGGTGGTACAATAACAAATGAAGCCTATCTAAACTTAGGAGATATGAACTTAGGAGAGACTGTGAGTAATAGTTTTTCAATTTTATTGAATGAATCTGTTTCATTTGGCAATTTTAATCTTTCTCTCACATTAACGGCTGATTATATAAACAGTAATGGAAATTTAGACCAATATACAAAAGAAGTTTCTACCTCTATCAACGTATCTCTAAACCAATCAGGCTTTCCCATTTCCACTTCAGAAGTTAA
>JACNLQ010000037.1 GCA_014381415.1 Fidelibacterota bacterium | reverse complement strand
TAAAAATAATAAGTAAATCTTATTTGCATTGATTTCATTTTAACATATTTGTTGTGTGTTAATATATTATTTGCAAAAAATGTATGATCGTTATCAAGTTCAAATATATAAGTTTGAGTTTCTCCCATATTATTTTCTTTAATAGACAATACCTTCGATTCAACTAATTTATTATTCTCATTTAAAAATAATCCTACATCACGATTAGTATCATATGGAGTTCCAACTTCAAGTTGATTAACATCATCAAAATCATATCTATCCAAAGTTAATTCTGGTTTATATGAAACCCACTCATTTTTCGTTACAGAATAAAATGGATGATCAAATGTATTAGTTGTTGTACCATGTTCCCATTCAATAGTTACTATATCATCGTGTATTGGTTTTTTTAATCCAGTTACTTTGGACGTTCTTAATTCTTTAGTATCTTCGTTCCAAGATACAACTTCTTCACCAACAACTACATTCTCTATATCTTTTTCAGTACCATCAGCCATTCTAATTTTTGTACCAGCTATAAAACACCACCCGAAGTCCCAGTCACTAGTCTGATTAAAACACCAACCACCACCACCATAACTACATTGACCGACACCACCACCACAATAACACCAAGGTCTACTACCACTACCCCCATTCATAAAAGCATCCCAAGTATTATTTTCTGGATCCTGCTGGCGATATCTAGCAAAATCTTGCAATTGCATTTGTATCATAGTTTGTGCACCTTGGACTTCATTAGGACTCATTCCGATATTTTGATACTTTTTCATAATATCATTCATAACCATATGTAAATTTTTAATAGCACCATATCCATCAGTAGAAAGTGTATAATCAAAAGATTTATTTTCATCTTGGTTTAAAAACGTTGGTATGTTTTCTGATGGTGGTAAAACTTCTGGTGTATCAAAATTATCTAATACATTTTTAATACTCTGTATGTCTTGTGGACCATTTACAATATCTAATAATATTTCTCGTTGTTGTTGAGGTGTCATTCCTGGTGGTGAGTCATATACACCTTGTTGTAAATCTAAATCTGAATTTCCGCTCAACCCACCACAGTTTTGTGCCAGCACGCAGTTAGCTAAGGTCACTATATCTAAGACATTATAACCACCATCACCATTAAGGTCACCAGCACAGCCATTTTCAAGCTCGGCACAGTTACCTGCAAGTACACAGTTGGCTAAAGTTACAATATCTAAAACATTATACCCACCATCACCATTTAAATCGCCAAGGGCACTACACCCAGTTAATTTAATTTTTTGAGAAAAAATATTTGTAACAAATTCTTTCCCTGAACTCCTATCATCCTCCCAATAAATGAGAAAAGCTTCTTCTTCGCCAGAAGATTCAATTCGATTGAATTGAGTATTATATTGATTAAAGGCTGAATTGCATAAATTCTGCCCACCATATTCCATTATAGTTTCACCAAATCTAATTTCCTGAATATAAAGATCTGAATAATTACCATTCCTCTCATCTTCCCAGCTTACCAAATAAGATGAATGTTCTGTTGCAGTGACTGAGGGGTTTTTCTGCGATTTTCCAGGATTTTCATAAACAACTATTTCTTCAGAAACTTGAAGGTTTGATAAATTTATAGAGGAGCAATGAATATTATATACAGACCCTACTTCACCTTGCCAACAGGTTAAAACTTCATCTAATTCAAAGCTATAATCCAATGAAACGGAACTGGGATACAACTCACCCGAGCCTGAAATAGTAATAGAGCTTAACATCGCAGGGTCTGAAATAATAAATGGAATATGCATTCCGTACAAGTTTTGTACATCGTTTCTCCAAGTAACAAAAATGCCATTACTTGTTTGAACTGCAGTTTCAAAAAAAGAATCATCTCCTTCATTGCTTATAATAATATTATCCCAATTTTCTATAAGTGTGCCATCGGCATCAATTCTTGCTAATTTTACCCTGAAATCAGGAAAAAATAAAAAATCATAAATTATTATGCATCCCCCATCATCAGTAGGAAATAATCCCTTCACAACTTCATCTCCTGTATTATTCGCAATCAATTGTGGTTGACTCCACAATCCAAATCCATTGGAATCATATTTTTGCAAATAAATATCTCCATTTCCTGAGGGTTCGGAAAATCCAAAGAATACATTTCCATCTCCTCTTGTTGCTAATAAGGGACGAGATTCATCGGATGATTGTTGATTTCCAGATTCATAAACTTGGATTGCATCGTCCAGTAAAGTCAAATTTTTATCCATTCTTTGAATAAAAACTTCACCCATTTGATTGGAAAATCCCATAAAAATTATATTTTCATTTGCTTGGACTAATTGAGGTGAGTCCTGATATGGATATTCAGATAACAAATAAACTGATTCAAAGCTATCTGTTTCTCCTCCTATATTTCCATAAGTTTGTGGATTATAAATCCCATTTCTATAATCCTGCCAATATACTAAATTTTTATCTTCCTCCAATGAAATTGCCTTGGTTGCACCTTTTTCTATTTGCCCACCAAAACCATTTAAAAAAGACGAACCACAATTTTGATCACCTTCACATGATGCTGGGGTTCCTGTGGTAATTATATGCCGATATTTTAAACTCATACTTCCAATTCCATTATAATTAAGTGCACCATCAGCCCATACCACAAATGCACCATTATTACTATCAGATCGAACCAACGGATAAAATTGCTCTGTATTAGTATCTGACAAAATTGGTGGATTAGTAAAAGATTTATTGCCGCTACTATTTAAATGCTGAACTGTTATTGTATTATCACTTTCCCATGTGATAAATACTCCACCATTCCCATCTGCACTAAGTCGGGCTTGTTCCTGAGAGACTCCTGTTAGGGATACTGGAGTACCCCACTCGTTTATATTACTTGGGGTCAACTTTTGAACCGAATGAACATCAGATGCACTGAGCCAAACCACAAAGGCACCATTGTTTGAAGCTTTTACTCTTGGGAAAGGAGTTGAAGCACTTCCCATTGTATATACTAAATCGTCATCCCCACTTGTATCATATTGAAGGTTACCACTTGTACTGATAAAATTTGCACCAATTCCTGATACAGATTGGCTTGGCCAATCTTCCCAGACAACCACAACATATTCATCTGAATAGTAGGTAACTTTTGGTGCCATTTGACGACCTTCAGAAGTACATACATCCAACGGGTTTCCAGAATTCCATATTTTATTAATGGTGCTTGATGAATATTGAAGTCTTTGGGCATAAATATTTTCCGAATATGTGGGTCCTTCTTTCCAGGCAATAACCGCATCACCAATGCCTGCTGATTCAAGGCTTACATTACCATAATCAATATCTGTATCAATTAACTTAACAGGGGTTGTTGCACTCCCATCAGATTTTAAGTGGACACCATAATAGTTCCCATCGTCTCCTGTTGCATCTGCATACCAAGTTACATAAACCCCACCTTGCCTGTCAGAGCACATATTTTGTTGAGAGTTAACACGGATTTTACTATCACCAGAAATCAATTTATCAACCCAATGAGTATTTCCATCAGAATCAATATACTGTGCGTATAATTCGCCATATACTGGATCATTTGTATAGCTTCGCCATGATATAAATCCACCACCACTGTTATCAGATATGAAAATTGGATCTTCCTGTCGACCATCCCCGCCAGCAATTATCTTTCCATTTTCAGTCCAATAAGTATTTCCACTCCCATCTACTTTCTGAGCATATACATCTCTGGAACTGGTCCGGGTATCTGACCAGGCGATAATCATTTTACCATCAGAATCTATGTCCCCACTTCTAAACCACTCAATATGGTAGCCTTGGCGAACAGGTATCCCATTTTCGACCCAATCAAAATCGGCAAAAATTAAGTTTGTAAAAACCATTAAATAAATAAAATTTCTCATTAATAAAATTCCTGAATTGTTATGATATGTTGTAATAGGTATTTTTCAGATATTTTTCACGCATTATACCTGCAACAAATATAATCTAAATATCACCCTTTTTCCAAAACTACGTTCTTATCAGTTTGTAACAAGATTTTACAATAGTTCATTGGTTATTTTTCAAGTTAATAATCTCCAATCCATTGCGGGTAGCAACAATAATATTACCCAAATAATTTCTTGAAGAATAGGCATAACCAGTATTCAATATCCAACTTTCAACTTCCTGCATATTATCATCTAATTCTAACACCACAACCCCTTGAAACCCACAACTCAATAATAGCAAACGATTTGAGGAGTCCCAATATAAATCTTTAACCGAAAAACCTGTAGCAAGCCACGATATTTCTTCGCCATTTTCTGCACTTTCAAAATTATATACCTTAACGCCCCCGTGATCCTCCATCCCTACAAATAGAGTATCACCTTTTGAGTAAAGGGCGTTGGGTGTTGCCGGAGTGGTAATTGTTGTGTCTAAGGTAAAAGTACTATTAGGGTTATCTCGAAAATAGACTTTAAATTCAGAGTTTTCATAATTTGTATGAGCAACAAATAACCTATTATTTGCATAATGGATATCATTGGCATCATAAATTAGCGAATCAATAATTTTAATTGGCTCATCAGCAATTATCAAATCGCCTATCTTTAGCATCTGTGTTTTATAAATAGTTACTATATCAGTGGGAATACCTACGGTGAATGATTTATTTCGAATAAGAGTGAATATTTCAAAATTGTCATTACTTTGATTCACTACCATTTTACTTGGATGTTGATAATCAACACTACAACATAACTTATTAAATTTATCATCTACATTTTCAAAAATCGATGTTAATGTGGCATGCTGTACACTGTAAAATTTATCCAAAATGATAATAGTACGTAATGAATCGAAATATTGAATCCCTGATAAATTCCAGTTTTGATAAACAATAGTATCTGAGTATATTTTATCTACAATGATAGATGTATTAATTGTAGAATCTGTACCACTATTATCGAACCAATAAAAAGTATCTATCTTAATTTCATAAATCAACAATCCCTCTTCTTCATTTACTACATAAAGTGTATCATTTTGGATATCCAATTCTTTTGAATATCCTTTTAAATCATTATTAAGGATGATTTCATTAAATATTAAAGGGGTTGATTGTTTATTGCACCCAATAAGCATTAAAAATAAAATAAAAAAAGATTTGCAAAATTTTGTATAAAAAATGATATTAATGTCTGTTTTTTTCATTAAGGATTGTTAAGTTCGCTTAATTTATTTATTACATAAATAATTTCAATCATTGCATTTATAAAATTTAAATGATATTGATTACCAATTTCACAACCTCTATAATCACTTTCAACTTCCATCTGTATTGCATCATATTTTCCAATTAGTTCATTTGTTATATATTTTGTAACTGTTTGCTGGGAAATAGCTGCGAATTCAGATGAATTTTTTTTTATATCTTTAACATTGTGTTTGATAAAAATATCTTCAATTATATGAGGGATACAATGATTAATTGCCCCATTTAAGGAAAGAGAATCCATAGTACCAATTTCAATATCATTATTTGATCTGTTCAAATTATCTGAGATAAATCCGTGTAAGTCAATAATTGTAGTAATCTCTTCATTATCGTTTAAATAATCTTTTATTTTTTGTTTATAGGGTAATGTTTCACCTATAATTTCACCAAAAATTAATAATTGGGTATTTTCTGGAATTTTGTCATAATAGTTAGGGTCATCCGATTTGTTTTTAGAAATGATGATTGAACAATCTGTGAGAATATGTAAATATTGAGCTATCGCTCCTGTATATTTGTCCCTACAATGTTCATTCTGGGTACCATAGCAACTATCTCCATATCTGAAATTACGCTGTGAATGAGGTGCTGAAATTAATATATGATTATTGAACAAATCTCCAACTTTGAATATAAATGTATCTTCGGTACTGTTAGGAGAATCATGCATTGTATCTGTTAATTCATCATAAAATAATTTACAATCATCTGTTAATTCAGTTATGAAATTATCAGGTTCCGCTAAATTAATGTACGCATCATAGTAATCAAAATCCTCCTGAGAATTATCGATACAAATATTACATTCGTTATAATAAGCTTCACCAAAACATTTACCGGCACAATCCATATCAGAATTTCCACCATCACATACATCGCAATCATCTATTTCATTTGAAGGACAAAATTTACTATCATCTACATCTACATTATTTAATACCCAGCCGTCTGGAACATCAGCATTACAAAATTCTAAACTTATACCATTACCAAGACCATCACCATCTTCATCGTTCCAATATTCTTTGATCTCTGCATTACCATTTGGTTCGCCAGCACAGTCATCACAGTCATCACCTAAGTTATCAGCTGCTACACATCCACAATCGCTTATCCAGGCAGTACCTGCGCATTCATCATTACAGTCAACCTCAACTACGCAAATCCCAAAACAATCATAATTATCTTCTGCATATAAACAACTCTCATCATGCTCATTTGCATCTTCATCATAATTACAAGCAGTTTTATCCATACAACCATTGATTTGGGGAACGGGTAAATCACAATGAGAAAAGAGTAAAATAATTATTATAGCTTGTAGCTTATTTTTATAAATCATCAGGTTTTTTTATAAAGAGTTTAAAAATTAATATAATAAATCAGAAGAGTAATTGAAAGAAAGTGTTAACAAAAAATCAAATTTTTCAAAATCTTTTAATTCTTCGATCCAATCAACGGTAGCATTTGTCATTCGCATTCTTTTGGAAATTTCCAGGACATAATCCACATCATTATTCAACTTATTTCCAATCCAAATGCGTCCTTTATTTTCGGTATGAGAACGCCCTTTATGGAGTGCATCTGCTTCATTTGCCGATATATAATTACGAAAGCTTGTTGAATATTGGACTCCTAACTCCTGAAACAAATTAAAATCTAATTTGCCCTTTACCGATATAGAATAATCACTCTGGTTAAAACTACGATCAATATCTGTAGTAGATTTTAATCCATTATTATAAGTAATGTTATCCGCAACTGTATGAACTCCACCCAATTTCAATGAATACTTCTTAAAATATCGTGAATTAAATTTCACTCCAACAGACAAAAGATTCAGGTCAAATTCTGTAAAGGCAGGATTATAATATTGAGTTTTATAATTGATTATTCCTTCCAGCCAGGTTCTTTTCACAAACAGCCATTTAGAATATTTAAGTGTTGTACTGCCTTGGGAAAAAAAACATGACGTTAAATAAGCATCTGTATTTTCGTTAATAATAAGATCATCCCTATCTCTATAATCTCTTAAATAATATTGTGGGAGGTATGAGTATGAAAATTTCACCCATTCATATTTTCCAATATGCTGAGCAAAATAAACCCCAAATGATGAATAGGATTTATTAACCGACTCAAAATATTTATTATAATTAACTTTTAGTCGAATTCGAGATTCATGTCCCTCAAAAAAATAGGGAC
>JACNLQ010000043.1:5032-7786 GCA_014381415.1 Fidelibacterota bacterium | reverse complement strand
ATGTAAATCATCTCCTTTTGGTTCACTTTCAGGACTAAAATCAATCTCAGGTTTTATTACCCGAAGGAATGAGTTATTATTATTCTGCACCATATCCCGAGCTTCACCAGAAGTCATTACATCATATGGTGGAGAAGTTATTTTATGTGCTAAATCTGCCGGAGGACGATACCCTGGAAATGGTTTAATTATTGCCATTTGACCCTCCTGTTGAATGTTTTTTAAATACTGATCTCAACCCTGTTTCATTTCCACTTAAAATTCGTTTTACATTAATCCAGTGTTTTATCATACCTACAACAAAAAGAACCACTGCACAGCCTATTACAACATCGGAATAATTTTTATAATATGCTAACAAAGGAATGATGATATACAATGATATTGAACCTACCGCAACAAAATCTGTAATAATAGTTAAAAGTATTAATCCAATTATAGCTGCAGCCCCGATTTGCCAATCAATTGCTAAAAGCATTCCAATGTAACAGGCGATACCTTTCCCGCCCCGAAAATCCAAAAAGAAAGGGTAAATATGCCCTAAAACTGCACCAGTACCAGCCAGAGCTATTATATCTAATGGCTGATAAGCTCCAGGGAAAATGTATAAAACTATTTGAGTTGGAATATAGGCTTTCAGAACATCCGCAATGCCAGTAAGTATGCCATATTTCCATCCAAGTTCAGATGTTACATTGGATGCCCCGGCATTACCAGACCCAATTTCCCGGATGTCCTTTTTAGACACCATTTTGGAAATAAAATAAGAAGTCTGGAAACAGCCGAATAAATATCCAATTAATAATGCAGTGGATCCCTGTATAATATTCATTTTATAACCTCCAATTCTTCAAAAATACCCATTTTTTTATTTTTCTTTACATTTTTCTGATTAAATATTTGACCATTCATGGCAATGTAAATACCGGTTGGCAATGCTTGAACAAATGAGAGGGCACTCCCCATATTAAACAGTCCATCAGAGCTGCCAAATTTAACCGGAATCATTGCTCCAGTGAGAACTATAGTTTTATCAATATTTGCGTCTGCCAGCATATTGGCAGTCTTTACCATAGTGTCGGTTCCATGTGTAATTACAATTTGTTGTACGGGCTCCTCAATACATTTTTGAACAATATAGTTTCGTTCTGTTTTAGACATTTCCATGCTATCAACCATCATGAGAGTTTCAATATCCACATCCAGTCGGCATCTACCTAATTCTAATAATTCATACATGTGTGATCTTTTGAAATATAATTCTCCGGAGATTTCATTGTACTCCTTATCGAAGGTACCCCCTGTAATAAATATTTTTGTTTTTGATTTCAATTTAGTAGTAATTAAGATGTGAAATTTACAGCCATTAATATTTTCACTTTTCTAGAAAAATGTTTTCTATTTCTCATAGTTTGATAAATATATTTTTTCAACCATGTCGAAGTCCAATGGAGTGTCTATTTCTAGGCTAAATTCTTCCTGCCATTCAACATATCCAATTTTTCCACCTAAACGATTCCCCGTTTTATCAAAATGTTTCCGCGTGAAAATATATAGCGATCCGTTTTCCATATATCGAATATCTTCCAACTTCATATCCTGCCGGCGAGGTCTATTTAGGTAATCATATTCCGCAAAGGTAGTTTGATCATCTTTTACTCGCCAGAAAAAACGGTGAGTAGGAGTAATGCTGAGGAGTGAATCAAATCTATTTTTAGTAAAATGAGTGAGGGCATTTTCTAAGGATCCCTTTGGACGATAGGGACTTGTAGGTTGAAGTAGAACAAGTATATCCGGCTTTTTATTAAACTTATTTACAAAATGGTGAATGGCAGATTCTGTAGTTGCTTTATCTGTAGAAAGCTCAGGAGGACGTTTTACAACTCTAGCACCAGCCTTTCGGGCTATTTTTGAAATTTTATCATCATCTGTTGACACTACCACTTCATCAATTTGGCTACAGTTTAATGCATATTCAATACTGTGAACTATGAGTGGTTTACCGGCAAACATTTTAATATTTTTCCCAGGGATACCCTTACTACCACCTCGGGCTGGTATGAAAGCGGTGATTTTATTCATCGAGTATTATTCCACATTTATAGGTGTTTAAAGTATAATGGGCAGACAAGGTATATCCTATTAAATCATTTTGCAACTGATTCTGAATTTTCTCTTTTGAATTATTTTCTGATATCTGCATAGTGTTTAATGGGTTTGTTAAAGAAAACAATTGATGCTCACCACTAAAATTATGAATATAAAAATATTCATCTGTAATCATTCCTAATAAATGATTTAACCCGGACGGAGCTATAATTGCGAAATCGTCTGCCATTTTCTTCCCAAATAAATTCTTTCCCCAAGAATTATGGACAAATGATCCACCTAATAAATCCAGCACTGAGGGAATAATATCCGTTTGACTTGCAGTTCGTGAATTTATTGCTGAATCCAAGCCTGGGGCAATGATGAGGCAGGGAATGTAGTAAGATGCTAATTCTATGGATGAATTTTGATTATAATCGGATGAAATAAATCCGTGATCTCCTAAAATGACAAATATTGTATTTTGAAAAATACCAGCAGACTTACATTTTTCCATAAACTCTCCCAATGCCCAATCCGAATATTTAAACGCATTCATCCGCATTTGATCGGGTAGGTTTTTGGCCACAGGATCAATATTGCCCTTTTGTGGGAATTCATAAGTAGGGTGATTTGTTAGGGTAAGGATTGTCATAAATGTTGGAT
>JACNLQ010000043.1:0-4684 GCA_014381415.1 Fidelibacterota bacterium | reverse complement strand
CCAGATAATCCTCTATTAGTTCTCGTTCCTGAGGAATACATTCGGGTAAATAATACTCCTTCTTTGGACAATGCATCAAAATAGGGAGTAATATTATTGGTATCACCAAGTACGCCAGTATAACTTCCGGCGAATGCCTCCATTAAAATGATTACTACATTATAGTCTCTTGGTGGAACTGCTGATTTGGTTTCCCTTAATAATGGATATTCTAGCGAAATAAATGAATTATCTAAGGATTGCACGGATTTTCTGGCGACAACAAATGCCTTTTCTAATGGGTAATCTAAATTTGAATATTTATCGGTAGATTGTTCTGATATTGCTGTCTTCCAAGTTATTCCCATATTCCAAATCGGATTTACAGATAATTGATTCGTAAATCGATAAGGCGTAATGTTGGTATGTGACCAGTTCAGAGGCCTATCTTGGATTCCCCCCCTAATAAAAAGGATCATTAATATTGCGGAAATAAGAAAAGTCCCCACCCAGTTAGGATATTTTTTAAAGGTAAATATGGGTACAGGATTTATCCTTGACCAAAAGAATTTTATCTCTATAAATATTAAAACCGGTATTGTCAGAAGCAAAATATTATAGGGGAATTGTCTAATGATAGTATCCACGATGTATCCAAAGAACGGAAGATACTCAATCGCTATATAGTTTATCCGTGTATAATATTCATTAAAAAAACCAACATCTAATACAAAGATAGTCGTAGATAAAACTAATATCAGAATAGAGTATATCTTAATGAGGGGTATAAAAGGACTCAAAGTAAATCTGTTAAAAAAAGGAAAAGAAAATATAGAATGTATTACCCAAATGGGTGAAAATATATATGCAATTGTTGACAGATCATATCGAATTCCATTCAACAGTCCTAGGAATATGGCATTGATTGAGAATTGACTTTCTGGAAAATGATAGATTAGGAACATGACCCGGAATATAGATAACAGAGTAAGGGCAGTTAAGATGTACTTACCCCAAAAAGCCATTGTTCTTTGATGGGTAATCATGTTCATTTATAGTTTACTAATAATTCCTGTGCATCTCTCTTATACCATTTAATAATATCATCTTTGGTCATATTTCTAATTTTATAATATTTTTCATCTTTAATGAAAAATGGGTGACGAGGATCATCAATATGATCCCAAGTATATAATGAATTATTTTCATTACAAAGGTAACCATGAATAAAACCGCTTTTGGCTAGTGTCTCTTGATATTTATTAAAACCATACAATATTCGTTTCTGAAATAATTTTCTACTTTGTCGATATCCTTTTATTTTCGTTACCATACCCCTTTTTAGGAGGTAATTTCCTCCAATCCAGGGTTGTTTTCTTAAAAATACCCCATTTTCTGAAACTACTTTTTCTTTTACAATATCAGGATTAAAATCTTCTTCCCTAAAATGGCAATATCCACAAACACCTAAATTAAGTATCTTCAAATGTGCATCAACTAAATTGTCAATCCATCCTTTTGGAACTAAGATATCATTATCAATTTTTCCCACCAAATCAGCACTAGATTCATTCCAGAATCGTTTGGTTGGTTTTACCAATCCCTTATTTCTTTTATTAAAAAAGATTTTTTCTATATTGGGATGATTAAGCTTCTTTAAATACTCTACAGTACCATCGGTACTCCCATTATCCACAATTCTTACACTAAATGATGTATCGGATGAATCCAACAAGGCTGGAAGTGTTTCACGAGTATAATAGAGCCGGTTAAAGGTAAGGTATAAAACCGCTACTGTTGGGTTTTTCGGGAGTGGAGAAAATTCTATCATTGTATCGCCAATTACTAAACATACCGACTAAAAAGTCGTGTCCGTTTATGTAATTTGGGAGATAGTTTTCGATGCCAATCCCCAAATTTGATCAGGTTCTCATTATCCACTTTTACGATTTGCTGCATCTCCCTGGATGATATAGTCGAACTTTTAATATGAATTGCATATCGGTTTTTAAAGACTGCTGTTTTTAAATTATTTTCAATAAACTGTCCCCAAATCCAATCATCACCATACCAAAGTTTTAAATAATCAGGAATTTTATAATTAAGAGTTTTGTATATATTCAAATCTATAGTCATTAACCAGCCTTGGCGCCGGGCTTGATCATTAAATATCAGTGGTTCACGCTCATCCGAAAAATAATAATAATCCTTAGTTTGAAATTGATCATTTTTTAAATGGGGAATATTCTTTGTTTTACAGGATGAAATCCCAATTTTACTGGAATGCATATAAGGAAGAATCTCCTCAAAATATCGAGGAGACAATACAAAACAGTCATTATTGAGAAGAGTGAGAAATTCACATTTTTCTTGGAAAAATATTTTGTTCCAAGCCGGATTCACATAGCAATTTTTTTCTTCCCTTCGATAACGTATCCTGAGTTTTTTTGAAATATTTTCAAACGAAGGCTCGGAGCCATTATCAAATAACAGGATATTTTTTCCATAACCCAAAGAACATAAATGCTCCATATTTTTTATGGTCATCTCATGTTTATTGAAGGCTAAAATGGCAATAGTATGACTGATATTCACTTTACTTTAAGGAATCAATAATTTTTTTTGCAGCATTACCTTTCCCATATGGATTTGCACCAGACCATTTTGGGGATTTATTGGCCCAATTAAAATGTTCAACAATATTGGTGTGGACTAATTTTGCAAATCCGGCATCTAATCCTTCCGGGCGTTCTGTAGTATTTCGGCAAACCAATACTTTCTTTCCAAAGGCGGCACATTCTTCCTGAATTCCACCAGAATCACTAATGACAAACTTCACTTTACTGAGTAGTTGCATCATTTCAGAATATCCTAAAGGATTGATAATATTGACATTTTTTAGAATTGGTCTTAGTTTTTGAACATTCGGATTGGGATGCATTGGAAAAATAAATTCAAGGTGGGAATATTCTTTTGCCAATAAATCTATTTCAGAAAATATTTTTTCCATTGGCTCTCCAAAATTTTCACGCCGATGGAGCGTTATTAAAACCTTGTTTTCATAAGATATTGGGTAATTAAAATTTTTACAGGCATCAATTACGGTATTTCCTGTGACAGTAATATTCCCTACGTTTTCCTTTTTAAGCTGTTTCGCGGCCAATTCAGTGGGTGCCCAATTATAGCTTGCAATTCTGGATACCATCTGTCGGTTTCCTTCTTCTGGGAAAGGGCTGGTAAGGTCATATGTACGCAGACCTGCCTCCACATGACCCACAGGCACTTTTTCATAAAAAGCAATCAAGGCAGAAATAGCAACCGTGGATGTATCACCCTGTACAATGAGCAAATCTGGATTTTCAGACCGCAATATCTCACCGAATCGCAAGGAGATACTGGAAAGGATATCGGTTAGGGTTTGGTTCTCTTTCATAATGGCCAAGTGGAAATCAGGTTCTGGTACTAAATCCTTCACATCATCATACAACTCTCGATGCTGTCCAGTAAAAACAGTTTTGAATGAGATACCTCTTTTATCCAGTTCCCTAATAATGGGACTCAATTTGATAATTTCAGGTCGGGTTCCATATGAAATAAGTATATAATTAATTGTAAAATTCCTTAAATTTTTCTTTTATTTGTCGTGCACGATCATGCCATGTATTTTTCTGAATTACTTGTTGAGATTTAGTCTGAAATGACTTTAATAGTTTTTCATCTTTATTTAATAACCGAATTTTTTCTTTTAATTCAAAGGGAGAATCTACCTGCAAGATTGCATCTTCCATACCCAAGTCAACTAAGGTTTGACGATTTAAACGCTCTGATATTACTGCACAACCCGAAGCCATTGCCTCAAAAATACCTGATTCAAAATCGTCCAAATTCTGATGAGAATAATGGATATTTACAGCGATATTTGCCTCTCTAAGATCAGTAAAATAATCTTCACCATAGTGACCGCTAATTTTATCAATCATATTGCCTGATGGCCAAAGCCATAATCGTCTGCGCCAAGATAAGTTTCGATTAAAAATGGCAGATTTAACTTTTTCAGTTCCAAATTTGAAGATATCCTTTGGAGCGGCGTTATGTATAACATTAGATTTTTTTATAATGTGATTGAATTCAGATTTAGCACGCTCAACACATGAATATGAGTGTAGAAATACCCATGAAAAAATATCACTGTTAAGGAGTTGATCCACATCAGTTTTTAATTGAAGAGGCTCAGTACTCCAAAATATAATAGGGATATTACATCCTTCGAAAATTGTAGGGGAAAGGTATTCCCCGCGCTGTAGGAATATTAGTTGGCATTTATGACTTTTTTCTTGAATTTTTCTTTTTAATGAGTCAGTGCCCTCATTTTTTCGGATTGAGCGATAATCTATCGTTTCTAAATCTATTTGTAAATCTTTGAATGCTTTTGCTAGCCAATATTCTGCCCCCCAACCAGTATGTGAGTGGACACCTATATAAAGGATCTTCATGATTATATTGATAAGAAGTTCAAAATTTGCTCATCCCTATCATCCCAATTGAAATGCTGTTCAATGCGCTGGCGTGCGTTGTGTGAATGTTCAGGTACCTTTTGGGGATTATCAATATAATCAATCATTATCTCAGCCAAATGAGATGGGTCAATAATTACTTTATCCATTGGCATTGACCCTTTTTTGACCTTTTTGGGCTTGATTAACCT
>JACNLQ010000064.1 GCA_014381415.1 Fidelibacterota bacterium | reverse complement strand
ATAGACGAGGGTCATCAAATGTACGCTCATGTCTAAATGGTTCAGGTGGACCCATTTTAACGCCATCGGCAAAAATGCCATTTGGGAGCTGGGTATATACCCAAAACCCTTGCACAGACGGCAGAATAAAATCTGTTAATCCATCGCCATTTATATCCTGTGCGATATCTTTATGAGGTATGGCAATGGTTGTGTCTGGTTGGAAGCGGAAATTCACATCTATCATTTGTATTTCAGAATTTGTATCTGTATCAAAGTAATACAGAGATTTTCGAGCAAAAAATACCAGTTTTTCCTCACCTCCAATATTGGCAATATCCACCACATACACAAAAGGGTTGATCATTGCATCAATTTGTTTGGACCATTCATCATTTTTCAATGCGAAAATTTGAATATGGGTTTGATAATTATCCACGCGGTCCAGTGCAACCACCTCCAAATTTGAGTCGCCAAGAACATTACCTGTAAGAATGGTAAATTGCTTGCCATCTCCTAATGGGATATCATATTCATTGAAGGTATAAGGGGAGGAGTTATTGGCAAATAAATGGACTCCCACTATGAAGGGTATGAATAGACTAATCTTCATTTTTTATTACAAAATTATCAGCAGAAATATAATAAAACCAAAAATGGAGTCACATTAAAAAAAAGAAACATGGTTTTGAATGCCCCCAAAAATACATACATGATGATATTATATTTTTCACGGGGAATGGGGAAGAAATAATGCTGGGTTTTATAGACCAAGTCAGGGGCAAATCCCACAAATAATGCCCATATTGTAAAGAGTGAGCCATTAAAAATAGTACAATATTTAAAAAATGTGGTGAGTGTTCCAATATCCATTATTATCCTTTCGTTTAAGTGTTAGAGTTTAGAAAGGATTGGCTATTTGTAGAAAGAAAATTTTAATTAACTATTTGATTTAATTATCCTTTAAAAAATTCTTTAGGTCTGCAGTAAATGCAGCCGGTTCTTCAGCAGGTGCCCAATGTCCCGAATCAGAATAATAATTTACTTCCTGTGTGCCATAAGATTCTGCTAACCATTTTGGTAGATAAGGATCTTTTTCACCCCATAGTATGAGTGTGGGTATTCGACTGGTGGCTTTTAGTAATCTGGGGTGCCATTCTTTAAAACATTCTACCGGAATAGCTCGATACATTTTCAATATCATTTTTTTCATCTCTGGTGAAAGCTGAGAAAACATATTATGAATATGCTGTTTGCTGAGTTTTTCTGATCCCTGTCCAATTGAAAGGGTAAAAGCCATGCGGTTCATGGTGAGCATACTGAGTTCACCCAGAAGTGTAGTCCGCCAAACCTTCGCCATAAAATGCCAATTATAATCGGGTGAAAAGGGCGCATTAGAAATAACCATACGACGCACGCGTTCAGGGTACTTACTGGCAAAAGCCATTGCGCTAATTCCGCCAAAATCATGTGCCACCAGATAAAAGGGCTCTTGCAGATCCAGGGCATTAGTCAGTTCATTTACAAAGTCAGCATGACCCTCTAAAGAACAATCAAGAGCTTCCCCTGAGCCAGAATTTCCAAAGCTTGGCCAATCGGGTGTAATACAGCGAAATTCAGATTCAAGTCCTGCTACAATTGGATTCCATATCTCATGTGTATCGGGAACACCATGTAAAAAGAGAATAGGTGCGCCTTCACCAGATCCCCTAGAAAATATTTTCACTTTTTGAACAGTTAGATTCATTTCCATCTTTTTGCAAGGTATTCATTAATTCGATTTACCCCATCCTCAATCTTTTCCGTATCCAAGGCATAGGAGAAACGTACACGCCCTTCTGCTCCGAACCAGTCACCCAAGTAAGTGATGACATTATATTTGGTAAACATATCCCAAACAAAATCAGCGGCATTATTAATTTTCGGCAGCATATAAAAAGCACCTTCTGGATTCCAAAGTTCTAATCCGGCATCTTTCAATCCGGTATAGAGTAAATCTCTGCGTTCCTGCCAGATATTCAGTTGGTCATCAATAAATTTGCGGGGGACTTTTGTAGCTTCAAAGGCCATTTCCTGCCCCAGAATATTGGTATTCATGGAGGTGTGGGTTTTCATGGCTATAACATCCTGCACCAACCTTTTGTCTAAAGACCAGAGATAACCCACACGAAATCCGCACATGGCGTATGTCTTGGAAAATGAGTTTATGGTAACAACATGAGGCCCCTGAATGAGATAGTTTTCCCTGACATAAATGAGGTCTTTATAGACTTCATCTGAAAGAACAAATACACCCAAATCACTGGTGAGAGTTTCAATTTCTTTCAGGGTGGATATAGCTTCAACTCTGCCAGTTGGGTTGGAAGGGGAATTAATCAAAACTGCCCGGCAGTCAGTCACTTTTTCCCTGAAATCATCCATATCAATTCGCCCAAGATTGGTTTTTATAAATACGGGTTCCATACCTGCAAACTCTACCAATCGAGGGTATGAATAATAATAGGGTTTGGTCATTAATACTTTCTTCGATTGGGACATTTCATAATTACAGATAACCCGCAAGGTCATATCCAATGCCTCCGAAGCACCATTTGTGATGACAAAACTATCAGCGGAAGAATCGGGATACTGGCGGGTGAGGGCATCCCGAAGATAATCCAACCCCTGTATCACGCCATATTTAAAATCTTTGTAATGGGGAAGAATTTTATAAACTTCTTTAGGTGGCGGTAAATCTGGTTCTCCAGAGCCGAATGAAATTATGTCATCACCCCTTACCCCAATAAAAGCAGCTGGCGATAAATTTTCCTTACTTAAAGTAGCCATATTTTTATTAATTAATTATTCAGGTGGATATATTTGCACTTGATGAATTTGCCGTGCAGATGCCTTGATAACAACCATCTGACCGATGGGCATGAATAAATGCTCACCTTTATTGGGGATTCGCCCCAGTTGGGCTATGATATATCCACCAACAGACTCATAGTCACCTTCAGGGATCATGTTTCCATATTCATTGTTGAAATCTTCCCAATCCATTCGGGCATCTACCACAATGGATCCATCTTCCTGTTTTTCAGATTTTTTACTATCCACATCAAATTCATCTTCAAAATCACCAAATAATTCTTCAAATACATCCTCGGCCGTAATTAGGCCGGCTGATCCTCCATGTTCATCTAAAACCACCGCCATTGCATGATGGGCGGACTGAAATTCACTCAAAAGATCCATTACCGGTTTGGTGTAGGGAATAAACAACACAGGCTTGATGACCTCTTTCAGATTTTCAGGTGAATGAAACAGATCATATAAATAGACCACCCCAATTATATTGTCTAAATCTTTCTCATATACGGGGAGCTTTGAATGCCCAGAATCAATAAAAGTATGTAGCACCTTTTCTAGGGATTCATTGCTGGATATGGCAGAAATTTCTGTTCGGGGGGTCATAACCTCATCTACTTTACTCTCCCTAAAATCAAAAACATTGGAGATCATTTCTTTCTGGTCGTCTTCCATGGCTTCCGGGTCGTCTACCTGTTCATAGGCATGCTGAATATCATCCCGTTTTTCTTCAAGTTCTTCTGCAGTTTTACTAAAACGCTCAGCTACATTCATCCATCCCGTTTGTTGGAGCAGAAAAATAATGGGATAAAATAAAATATATGAAAATTTTAAGAATGGTGATAGAATTATCAGTCCAAAATTAGCATATCTCTGCATGATTGATTTAGGCAGGATTTCACCAAATAGCAGGATAATAATGGCGATTGGTATAACGATTAATTGATGGGGTAATAAATTTGAACGGAGCAAATACACAGTGGCAAACGAAGTGGCCAGAATATTGGACAGATTTGTGCCAATCAGTATCACCGATAGGTATTCAGGTTTCCAGTCTAGGATGGAGGAAGCCCAGCGTGCCAGATATTTTTCCTGCTTTTCCCACACATCTAATTGAAGCGCATTGGCAGACAGAAGTGCAATTTCTGAACTGGAATAAACAATTGAAAGTATGAGCCCCAGCAGAGCTAAGTTTAGGTCAAGCATTCAGATTAAAAATAAAATAGATTTCAAAAATTAGATGGTTTTATATCTACAAACAAAGGAAAGACTATGAGTTGGGATAAGATTACAGAGCAGCAGAATTCAGCTTCTGCAAATATTGATGAAAATTCAACTTTGGAAATACTGAGTGTCATTAATAATGAGGATGCTAAGGTTGCGTTAGCCATTCAAAATAAAATGCCTGAAATTGAAGCCTTTATTGATGCGTTGGTATCCAGAATTCAAAAAGGTGGGCGACTGTTTTATGTTGGCTCAGGAACCAGTGGAAGGCTGGGGGTGCTGGATGCGGCTGAATGTCCCCCTACCTTCAGCACAGACCCTGAATTGATACAGGGTATTATTGCCGGCGGGTATGATGCATTAGTGAAATCTATTGAGGGAGCAGAGGACAGTCCTACTCATGGGGCAGAGGCAATTTTAGAGTATGGTATAACTGTCGATGATGCGGTATTAGGGATAACTGCCAGCAGTACCACTCCATTTGTACTTGGCGCATTGGAAAAAGCCAAAAAAATTGGGGCAATGACGGGACTGTTATTATGTAATAATCCGCCAAAATTAAAATATGTAGATCATATTATTTCCATCATTGTGGGTCCGGAGGTCATCACCGGTTCTACCCGAATGAAAGCCGGCACTGCCACCAAAATGGTGCTGAATATGGTCACTACCACCCTTATGATTAAACTCAATAAAACCTACGGAAACCTCATGGTGGATCTGAAAGCATCCAATGAGAAGTTATGGGATAGAGGCACCCGTATTATCCAACATCTCACTGATCTGGGTTATGATGATTCATTGAAATTATTGCAGTCCGCAGATGGAGAGGTAAAAACGGCAATAGTGATGGAAAAAATGAAAGTTGGAGCGGGAGATGCTCGGGAAATGTTGAGTGATAAAAAAGGATCATTGCAAAAAGTACTTATGAGGAAATGTTCTTAAGGCAAAATCAGGATAAATTAAAGTTAAGGTATTATCAGCATCGATTCACCGTTTTCGTTTTAAAAACCAAAATACAAAGGGCAGACAAACCAGGTACATTAGTATTCCATACACTCCAGATGGAAGACTGAGAGGTGATAATCCGGTCTCCTGGTTCATGATGATATTTCCAATTGTAATACCCACGGTTGCATTCTGAATACCTGATTCAATGGCAACGGTTACAGCACGTTTGGCATTCATTTTAAAAAACTGGGCACTTTTAAAACCGATAAATAACATGGTCAAAATCAAAATAACCATTGAAGGCCCCAGTGTACCTACATTGGCAATAAATGCATCCCATTCACTAGCTAATGCTCCAATAACAATAACCACAAACAAAACCGTGGATATTTTGCTGGCTATGGGTTCAAATGACGATGAAAATTTCTTTTTCTTAGTATTTAATAGCAATCCAATTCCTACAGGAATTGCAGTTATGAGACACATGGTAATACCCAGTGACAGAATATTTATTGGAGGCACATCTGCCCCCATGAAATGAACAATGGAAAGCCCGGTAATAATGGGAAGTGTGAATACTGTTGCAATGCTCATGACAGCTGTATAGGAAATTGATAGAGCTGTATCACCCTTGGCCAATTTTGTAATCATATTGGAGGTTACCCCCCCGGGACAGCAGGCAAGAATCATCATTCCCACTGCCATTTCTGCTGGTAATCCAGACAGGCTCACTATTATGAAGGCAACTATTGGAAGGATAATCATCTGATTGAGAAGCCCTACACCAAATGCTTTTGGTTCACGGAAAATATTGGTGAAATCACTAACGGTTAATCCAAGCCCCAGGGTAAACATGATAAATACCAGAGACAGGGGTAAAAAAATATCAATAATCATTTTTCTGTATTTCTTCTAATTTCTTTTAATTCTTCCAGAATTTGTGAAAGCACATTTTCGTTAGATATATTAAGAGGTTCACTGGTGGTGGTTGATTCTGAAACCGGGTGTAGCGATTTTAATTTATTTCTCAGGTCTCCATGGACTGAATCAAAATCTATAAGACCCGATAAACATCCTTCATAGCCAGTAGCAGTTTGAGATTGCCCGGCTGTTTGAACCTGGATAGTCCCAATTCCTAAATAACGATCAAAAGGACCCCGTTTGAGTACAAAGTCCGTAATAGAACGGTAAGGAATATTTTGTTCCTTTTTGGTGAGGATACCTGAAAGAATAGTAACCCGGTCATCCTGAATGATATAAGTGAGATTCTTTGTATAGAGGTGGATGATGGGGTATGAAATTACCCACATTACTATATTAGCTCCACAACAAATTGACCACAGAACCAATGTGGCTTCAGGATCAGGGTTTGAGTAATTTATAATTAAATGCAGCACCCCTGCAGATATCAAAGTTATTCCTGAAATGACAGCAAGTATTAATATTTGTGCAGTCCAATATTTCATATCTGGTTTGATGGTGTTTTCCATTATTGTTTCCTTTGTGGTTTTTGGAGTTTAAGGTTAATTATTCAATTTTGTATCTTTTTTATAGTCACTTAATATTTTCCTGCTAACAAAATAAATGGTTATGGGTAGAGTAGAATAAATAAAACCGCTAAAAACCCCAATATGGGGGGGTGCAAATACAGCCATTCCCGTTGCAATTAAACCAGTTAGGGTGCAAATTACCCAGGCTGCAATGGCTGTGGCAGTTTCTTTTTTTTCGAATTTGTTAAGGGAAAGTTCATCAGCTCGGTTCCATCCCTGATAAAATAAAAGACTGAATAGGGTGGATATCAGAATGAATCCAATACCATATATAATAAATAATTTAGGGATATCATTTAATCCTGATACAACAAACTCAGATGGGAAAAAGCCATTACTAAAAAGTGACATTAATAATGATGCCATTAGGCGTAGTGGATAAACATAGACCAATAATATAAATATTAATCCAAAAGTAATTAACCGGGAAGAAAACGTATCTAATCCAAATTGTCGACTCCAGAATCTGTGATTAGACCAGAATAAGAATATCATGGCAAACGCCATTATTAAGGCAGGTGTGGTTTTTAGTGCTGAAATTAATTCGTTTAGGTTGCCGGGAATTTTCCCTATAGAAATTACAAGCATCGTAATTGCAAAGGCAAAAGCTGCATCGGTGAAAGTTTCTAATCGAGTCATTAAATAGCCTCGTAACCGAAAGCCCTCTTCTACAGGTAATTTATTGAGCTCGTCTTCTGTCCATTTTTTCATAATATTTAATTATTAAATTTAAGTTAAACCTTATAGTACATATCTAAATATCGTTTCAAAAAGTCCCTTATTACACCTCGAAATGGTAGAGAAGCTGCCATGCCGTACACCGGTGCCATGCCTCCAGTTTCAGAGGGATTTTCCTTTACATAATCAACTGAATCTTTTAAGTCAGACAAAAACCGGTGAGCTACCCCTACTTGGGTATGTCGCAGGGTGATACAAATATGTACACAGGCAGGTTTATGGAGTCCGTTTAAGTTCCAACCTTTATGGGTCATTTGATCCATCACTTTATAAATATCAATTTCATTAGATTTAAATGCTATTACCCACAAAGGGTCACCCATAAGTTTTAATCCAGATATTTCACTAATACCTCTTTTTATTATTTCTGCAGCCTCCAATATTTTTTTCACCGAATCTCGATACCCGTCTTCCCCGAGAGATAGCATAGTAGCCCAACAGGTTGCACTGAGAGCTCCTGGGCGGCTCCCGGCGAAGGTAGGGGAGAAATACAGTCCACCGGGCCAATCTGAAATGGTGTAGTATTGATAGCGTCTCAATTCAGGCGTTCGGTAGAGAATTACGGATGTACCCTTAGCAGCATAGCCAAATTTATGGGTGTCGGCAGAAATAGAGGTTACTCCCGGGAGGCGAAAATCAAATTCGGGTACAGGGTATCCCAATTTTTCAGCCCAGGGCAGTACAAATCCACCCAGGCAGGCGTCCACATGAAAACAAATACCCCTTTCTCGAGCAATTTCAGACATCTCCCCTATAGGATCTATTGTTCCCTGTGGGAAATTGGGTGCAGACCCCACAATGCAGATGGTATTTCCATTGGCGGCTTTTCGCACCGCGTTAATATCTGCCTGAAAGTTTTTATCAACAGGGACTCGTTTAACTTTTATTTTGAAATATTCCCCAGCTTTATCAAATGCCGCATGAGCAGTAACTGGAATAACAATATTTGGTCGCCGGATTCCGTTTACTTCCTTTGCTCTGTCCCGATAGGTTTTCATGGCGAGTAAAATGCTCTCAGTACCGCCGGAGGTTACCACTCCACAAACCTCATCATTGGTTTTATCTGCGCTCAGCATCTGGGCGGTCATGGATACTATTTCCGACTCAAATTTACTGGCACTGGGAAAGAGGTCGGAGTGAAGAGGGTTGCTTTGGGATTGGAGAGCATACACTTCATTAAGAAATTTAATATGCTCGGAATCCCCATGATAAACTGCCCCAGAAACCAGTCCTTCTTTCCAGCGTTTTTCTTCCAAAGAAGTGATCTTTTTCAATTCATTCAAAATTTCATTCCGATCAATACCTGATTCAGGCAGTTTTGAATAGGATTGAAATTTTCCAGTATAGGGTTTTACCATGGATTTCAAATCATCCACCATAGAAACTGTTTGACTTTCGATTTCCTTCTTCACAGATGGCAACTTCCGCAACCACTTCTCTAAAAATCGAATCAGTCCTTGGGGCATCCATTTTACTTTATTAATCATTTGATCCATGTTTGCCATTATATAATAACCTGAAGGGCTTTTGGGAGAATTGTATATTTTAAGGGGGGTACTCCAATATTTTCACCATCGGTTTCTAATATAACAGAATCTTTAGTACGAAGTTCAAATTCACGGCATGTTTTATAATGGGCATTTTTTTTATTCAACACTGTTCCGGTAAAAAGGGAGGGCATCATGGCTGCCAATCCCAGTTTTGATGTCCCGTCCAGCCATACAACTGAAAGCAGTCCATCATCCTGCACCGTTTCTACTCCGTAACTCATATCACCGCCGAAATAGGCTGTTTTAAAAATGGTGATATTTGAAAAGTGCTGATCGGGAATTTTCACTTCATCCATTAACATTTCTGCTGAAAAGGGAGTAAATTCGGTAATAGCTTTTAGTCCACATATTACAGCTCCGGCATCCACACTCATTTGTTTAATCTTTTTTGTGAGACCAGTGACAGAATTGAATTTCTCATTCGCCAGACTGATGATACCAATACTGGAATTATTGATTATATAACGGCTGATTTGTTTTCCTGAAAAATCTAAACACTCCACCTTAAACACATCGATTGGAATAGAATCCTCAGATTGAATTCGGTCTAATATGCTTCGTCTATTTTTGAACTTTTTTTCAAAATCACAGCTGCTTCCGGCAGGAAAAAAAATGAGTTTAATATCGTCTGTTATAATTTGGTCTTCTACAAAGAGACCTTGTAAAACTTCGTTTAAGGTACCATCTCCACTGAAAACTCCTATGCGGGTATAGCCGGATGAAATGGCTTTAGACACAAGCTCCGTAGCATGGTTTTTAAATTCTGTTGTTACAGCATGATAGGGGATATTTTTATTTTTCAGATCATTTTCAAATTTTTGCCAACGTTTTTTTGCTTGTCCGTCTCCAGCAGTGGGATTAATAATGATGAATGTTTCAGGTTTCATAAGTATTAAGTGTTTTTATGCATCGGTATTTGATTTTCTAGAGTAATAATTAAAAGGGTGATAGCTAACAATAAGTTACCTTCTTTTATCCTAATGGATGAATAAATAATACTACGGAAAATATGGAGTTTATCAACTACCTGTGCTGAGCGAAGCCGAAGTATGTCGGTTTTATGGATTGGATTTGAACTATGGCACAACCTATTATTAGAATTGAGTATGCAAAATAGATTAACCACAATTTGTTAAAGGAAATCTGTGCCATAGGAATTACTTCCATCATTCCAAAAATCCATTAATCCATTTCTCCAGGATATTCTCATTTTCCGCAAAAATGTCATTTTACTATATAGAAGGAGGTTCGTAAATTATAGGTCATTATGGCAGGATTTAAATTACATTCATCTTTTGAACCCGCTGGAGACCAACCTCAGGCTATTGAGGAGTTGGTAACAGGTATTGAAAAGGATTTAAAACATCAGGTCTTACTTGGTATTACGGGTTCGGGTAAAACTTTTACTATGGCAAATGTAATTCAAAAGGTGCAAAAGCCAACCCTCATTTTATCTCATAATAAAACCCTGGCGGCTCAATTATATGGTGAGTTCAAGAGTTTATTCCCTGAAAATGCCGTAGAGTTTTTTATTTCCTATTATGATTATTATCAGCCTGAAGCTTATTTGCCTGTTACGGATACTTTTATTGAAAAAGATATGTCCATGAATGAAGAAATTGACCGTCTTCGACTGAAAGCTACTACATCGCTCATTGGTCGGAAGGATGTCATAATGATTTGTTCAGTGAGCTGCATTTATGGCATTGGCTCGCCAGAAACCTACAAATCAATGCTGGTACATGTAGATAAAACTGCACCTCTTGATCAAAAGCAGTTTTTACATTCTCTGGTGAATATTCACTATGTTCGTAATGATCTGGTTCTGGAGCCGGGCACTTTCAGGGTGAGGGGGGATGTAATTGAGGTATTCCCTGCTTATGATGAATGGGCTCTTCGCATTGAGCTATTTGGGGATGAAGTAGAAAAAATTTATACATTTCATCCATTGACCGGAGAGATGCAAAGCCAATTTGATGAGTTTTGGGTGTATCCTGCAAAACATTTTGTTACTACCCGGGAAAATTTGAACAGAGCCATGGATGATATAAGAGTAGAATTATCAGAGCGATTGAAATATTTACGAGAGAACGCTTTTTTACTTGAAGCGCAACGCTTAGAACAGCGCACCTTATACGATTTAGAAATGATGGCAGAATTGGGATATTGTTCCGGAATAGAAAACTACTCTCGTCATTTAGAAGGCAGGAAAAAGGATGAGCGCCCCAGCACTTTAATTGATTTCTTCCCGGATGATTTTCTCATGTTCACCGATGAGTCTCATGTTTCAGTCCCCCAAATTAGGGCCATGTATAATGGAGACAAATCTCGTAAAACCAGTTTGATTGACCACGGATTTAGACTTCCCTCAGCTTTGGATAACCGCCCTATGAAATTTGAGGAATTTGAAAAGTCTATTAATCAGGTTGTGTATGTTTCGGCGACGCCCGGGGAATATGAACTTCAGAAAACTGATGGAGTGATTGTGGAGCAAATAATTAGACCTACCGGTCTTTTAGATCCTGAAATATTTGTGAAGAAAACCAAAGGGCAAATTGATGATTTAATTGGGGAAATTCGTGAAGTAATTGCCCGGGATGAACGGGTATTGGTAACCACTCTCACAAAGCGTATGGCAGAGGATTTAACCGATTACCTTAAAGGCGTAAATATAAAAGCTGAATATATGCATAGTGATATTGATACTATTGAGCGAGTGCAGATTCTTCGGGGACTTCGGATGAAAGCATTCGATGTATTGGTAGGTATAAATCTCCTTCGTGAAGGATTAGATCTACCGGAAGTATCCCTGGTTGCTGTATTAGATGCAGATAAGGAGGGATTTTTGCGATCCAAGTCATCACTTATGCAGGTATCAGGCAGGGCTGCACGAAATATAAATGGAAAGGTGATTTTGTATGGTGATAAAGTCACCGCATCCATGCAACATCTCATCGACGAAACGGATCGGCGGAAAAAGGTTCAGATTGAATATAACAAAATCCATAAAATTCAACCCAGAACTATCTATAAATCAATGGAAGATATAAAGCTCACAACTGCGGTTGCTGACGAAAGTTCTGATTTTGGCAAAGAGGAAAAAATTAATATTGACGATTCCACTTTAGACGGGATTGAAACCAAGACATCTTTGGATGATCTTAAAAGAAAAATGTTACGCTGTGCCAAAGAACTTCAGTTTGAGCAGGCAGCATTATTAAGAGACAAAATTAGAATTATAGAAGAGGCGGTATAATTTAGAATTGGAAATTGGTATGATTACAATGGATAAAAATATATTACATATGCTGGCAGTAGTGATTATTTATGTATTTTTTATCAGGAAAAATATTGGTAATAAATATTGGGGAATGCGTCTAGGATTTTTATATGCAGCTGGTGTAATTATTTCTACTTTATTGGTTCGTTCTGTTTAAAATGAAATTATTAAAGGAAAAATAAAAAGTTAGATGAAAAAGAAAGTATTAATTTTGGGTTCAGGTGGCAGGGAGCATGCCCTGGCATGGTCATTTGCTAACGATGATAATGTAAGCAATGTCTATTGTGCCCCGGGAAATGGCGGTACGGCAGAAATTGCGGAAAATATTGCCATTAATCTTGCGAACCTTCAGGAGATTCTACGATTGGCTCAGGAGAAAAAAATTGACCTAACAGTTGTAGGCCCTGAAAATCCCCTGGCAAGTGGAATAGTAGATTTATTTAGAAATGAAGGGCAACGTATATTTGGTCCGGATAAGTATGGGGCTCAGTTGGAAAGCAGCAAATTATTTGCACGCAATTTAATGGCTGAAAAAAATATATCTCAACCTTCATTTTATTCATGCAATACAAGAGAAGAAGTGGAGGCACTTAAAGAGATACTTGAACTACCATTGGTGCTAAAAGCGGATGGCTTGGCAGCAGGCAAAGGGGTCATGGTCTGTGAAACCAATGATGAATTTGAACAGGCATTGAAAACCATTTTTGATGATGGCGAGTTTGGAAAAGCGGCAAATAGAATTTCTCTGGAAAGGTGTCTGGTAGGTGAGGAATTGTCTGTATTTGCAGTTTGTGATGGAGAGAATTTCAAAATATTAAATACAGCCCAAGATCATAAGCGAGCCTATGATGATGATAAAGGTCCAAATACCGGGGGAATGGGCGCCTATTCACCCACGCCACTTTCTACCCCAGAACTTATTGAAATGGTGGGTGATGAAATAATTCAGCCTACTTTAGAAGGTATGAAAGATCGTGGTCATCCCTATACTGGTTTTTTATATGTGGGGCTTATGATTGTAGATGGTGACCCGTTTGTGATTGAGTTTAACGTTCGCCTGGGAGACCCGGAAACGCAGGTTGTATTGCCGTTGCTGAAGTCTAGCCTGTTTAAGTTGTTATGGGATGCGACGGAAGGGAATTTGAAGAAGTCTAAGGTTGTGGTATCGTCTGAAACTGCAGTTACGGTGGTGTTGGCAGCAGATGGTTACCCGGGGAAATATAAAAAGGGGATGATAATTAAAGGATTGGATTCTGTGAGAGATCGTCTTGTATTTCATGCCGGTACTCTGCAAAAGGATCATGATATTATCACCAATGGCGGGAGAATTCTCAACGCTGTGGGATTTGGAAAGGATTTACAATCTGCAATCGAGGATGCTTATAAAATTGTTGATTTAATCGATTTTTCCGGAAAGTATTATCGAAAAGATATTGGCAAGCGTGGAATGCAATATTTAAAAAAGGGAGATATAAATGATTGACATCGATAAAATCCGCAGGTCAGCAGACATTATCGGTGAGTCTGTGGAGATTCATGAAATGATTGCTCTCATTGGGCAAGTTGCCAATACAGATATCTCCGTACTAATTACAGGAGAATCTGGCTCTGGAAAGGAAGTGGTAGCAAAAGCAATCCATAAAAATAGTCGCCGGAAATTTGAAAAAATGATTACTGTTAACTGTGCTGCTATCCCTGCTGGAATCATTGAAAGTGAACTATTTGGGCATAAAAAAGGGTCATTTACCGGCGCATCCGAAACACGTGTAGGTTATTTTGAAGCAGCTCACAAGGGTACTATTTTTCTGGATGAAATTGGGGAACTGCCTTTGGAGACACAGGCTAAACTTCTGCGGGTAATTGAACAGGGTGAATTTATGAAAGTGGGTGATACCAATATCATGAAAACTGACGTACGGATAATAGCTGCCACCAATAGAGAATTGGCAGAAGAAGTGAAGAAGGGAAATTTTCGCCAAGATTTGTACTTTAGATTGAAAACCATTAATATTGAAGTTGCACCCCTTAGAAATCATCTAAATGACATGCATTTATTTATCGAAAGATTCGGGCTGCTTTTTACGGCAAAAAATGATATTCCGTTTAAGGGATTTTCTTCCGAAGCACTTACAGTGATGAAACGATATGCATGGCCGGGAAATGTTCGAGAACTTAAAAATGTAGTGGAGAGCCTTTTGGTGATGAACCGTGGTGAGCGTATAACGGATGTAATGGTGACCAAGCAGTTAAAATTGGATACATTCCAGACAAACCCTAATTTACCAGTTTTCGTTGATGGGGATGCTGATAAAGTCGAACGGGAACTCATACTGAAACAATTGTTATTTCTACGTCAGGATGTGAATGAGATTAAACAATTGATGGTGGGAGGCAGGGGAGTATCGGTTGATGAAGTACAGCCATCCAATCCAG
Source organism: Fidelibacterota bacterium (assembly GCA_014381415.1). Classification (GTDB taxonomy): domain Bacteria; phylum Fidelibacterota; class Marinisomatia; order SCGC-AAA003-L08; family D37C17; genus D37C17. The sequence continues at coordinate 22,385 of JACNLQ010000064.1, read as the reverse complement.
CGTTATTTCTTCCACCTGCCCCAACAGCAGACAGTACACCGGATTCACTTTCCCATGTTGAAGATGGAACCCTGCATGCTATCCAGGATGATGTCATCGGTGAAATTACTATGAGTGAATTGGAACAGGAAATGATAGAACGAGCTTTGGAAAAATTCAGAGGTAACCGAAGAAAAACAGCCCGGGCATTGGATATTTCAGAGCGTACACTCTATCGAAAAATAAATGATTATGGCATTCAGAAAAAGTTTAAAGAATCATGATTCGAGTAATTGCTAGAATCATAATTCCCATTTTACTTTTTCAGGGGTGTTTGTTTTATTCAATCAGGGGTTCACTGCCGGCTCATATTAACAGCATCTCTTTAGCGCCAGTTGTAAATGAATCAGCAGAATTTACGGCTGCGGAAATATTAAACGAAGAGTTGAACGAGCTTATGGTTAACGAGAATGTGTTGGATATAGTGCTTCCTGAACAAGCAGACAGCCGGTTGGAAGTAGTGATTTTATCAGTTACGGATAGGCCTTATACGATTACCCTTTCAGAAGATTTGGGAATGGAAGAGGTGGAGGAATGGAAACTAACTATTAAAACATCCATAATTTGGTACGACCTGAAACGGGATGAAGTGCTTTTTGAAAAGAAAATGAGTAGCTGGGGGTCCTATACTCCCGGCGTGGATATCAGTTCTGATGGACTTGATAACGATGGTGATAATTTGATAGATGGTGATGACAGCGATGAAATTGGTTCTCCACGGGAATCGGCTCTGAGTATTTCAGTCCGTCGTCTCACAGAAGATATTGTAAACGAAATAACCAATACATGGTAAATAGAGGAGTATATGATAGTAGCACGAATAAATAGAATTTCTGAGTTTGAAGGTCAAAAAGTACAATTAAATGGTTGGGTGTATAATTCCCGTCGATCTGGTAAAATTGGATTTTTAATGTTCCGGGACGGATTTGGCATTATGCAATGTATTGTTGCTAAAAATGATGTGGGGGAGGAAGCCTACGAAGTTTTTAAAAGTTTAACGCAGGAGTCTTCTCTTTCAGTAATTGGAGAGGTGGTGAAAAATGAGAGGGCACCTGGTGGTTTTGAAATGCTTGTCTCAGAATTAACAGTTCATCAGCTAAGCAGTGAATATCCCATTACTCCCAAAGAACATGGCACCGATTTTCTTATGAATCACCGTCATTTGTGGCTGAGGAGTAAACGCCAGCATGCTATTTTAAAAGTGAGACATGAAATTATTAAGGCAGTAAGAGATTTCTTTGACTCCAACGATTTTACTTTATGTGATTCGCCCATATTTACTCCCAATGCAGCTGAGGGGACCTCCGACCTATTTGGAACTGATTACTTTGGCAGTACAGCCTTTTTAGCACAAACCGGGCAATTATATGGTGAAGCAGTTGCTATGGCAGTGGGGCGGCATTATAACTTTGGTCCCACATTCAGGGCAGAAAAAAGTAAAACTCGCCGCCATCTCACCGAATTTTGGATGGTAGAGCCGGAGATAGCTTATTGTGAATTGGATGAGGATATGGAATGGGCTGAGCGTCTAATTTTGTTCATAATAGACCGCGTATTGGAAAATCGAAAACACGAGTTAGAAATACTGGAAAGAGACCTCTCGAAATTAAAACAGATTAAAGCACCATTTCCCCGAGTTAGTTACACCGAATGTGTTGATTTACTCAACAAGGGAGGCATTGATTTTACATGGGGTGATGATTTTGGCGCTCCAGAGGAAACATTTATTGGGGAGCAGTTTAATCAGCCCGTTATGGTCCATCGCTTTCCGTCAGCTATTAAACCATTTTACATGAAGAGAGACCCTGAAAATGAAAAAGTGGTTCTAGGGGTGGATGTTATTGCACCTGAAGGCTTTGGAGAACTCATAGGCGGATCAGAACGGGAAACCGAGGTTGACCTGCTTGTGGAAAGAATAAAAGCTGAAGGGTTAAATCAGCCCGATTACGAATGGTTTTTAGATATCAGGCGCTATGGTTCCGTTCCTCATGCTGGATTCGGAATGGGAATAGAACGGGCAGTGGCGTGGATTTGTAATCTTCCACATTTACGAGAAACCATACCATTTCCACGGACAATTGGACGGTTGAATCCATAAATAATGAAAGTTGTTTTAGCTCAAATTAATCCTGGGGTTGGAGCATTAGATGCTAACTCTGAAAAAATAAAAGAGATCATACAAGAGTACACTTCCCAGTGTGATCTCATTATCTTTCCAGAAATGGTACTTACGGGGTATCCGCCCCAAGATCTATTATTGGATGAATCCTTCATTCAGAAGACCCAGAATGCACTTGATCTTATAGCAGCATCAGTAAAAACCACAGCTGTAATTGTTGGGTCAATCCGTAAAGAAAATCAAAATCTATATAATACCGTTGCCGTAATTCAGGATGGTTCTATAACCGCCTACCGCGATAAAACCCATCTTCCCACCTATGATGTGTTTGATGAAGTCCGCTATTTCACTCCCTCTGAATCTGTAGAGCCAGTGGAGGTCAATATAAATGGAAGATCAGTGAGATTAGGCATTCAAATCTGTGAAGATCTTTGGGATGATGAGTACGATGCTAAGGTCAGTAAATTGCTATGCAACCAGGGCGCTGAATTATTGATTAACATTTCTGCATCCCCTTTTCATATTAATAAATTACATGAACGTATTGAAATAATAAGCAGTAAGGCAAATAATTTAAAGTGTAACTTTATATATTGCAACCTGGTTGGTGCTCAGGATGAGTTGGTATTTGATGGTCAGTCATGCATTGTTAATTCAGGTGGTGAAGTAATTTTCCTTTCTCCTGCATTTGAAGAAAGTGTTCAGCTGGTGGATATGAAAAATTGTAATCCAATAAAAGTTTTAGAACTACCAGAAGAAGAGCAGATTTTCCATGCGCTCAGTTTAGGTGTGAGTGATTATTTCCGGAAAACGGGACATTCCAAAGCGGTGGTAGGTCTCAGCGGTGGAATAGATTCGGCCCTCACGGCAGCCATTGCCCAAAATGCCCTGGGGTGTGAAAATGTACTGGGTATTTCCATGCCTTCCATTTTTTCATCTGACCATAGTATTTGTGATGCTCAAGCATTGGCAGAAAATCTTGGTGTTCAATTTGAGATTATACCCATTAAAAAAATTAATGAACAAATGCTTGAAGGATTATCACCAATATTTAGTGGATATGAAGCAGGATTGGCAGAGGAGAATCTTCAGGCACGCATTCGGGGAAATATTCTAATGGCAGCAGCCAATAAACAGGGAGCCCTCCTGCTCAATACCGGCAATAAAACGGAAACAGCCCTGGGTTATTGCACCATGTATGGGGATATGGCAGGGGCTTTGGGTGTTATTAGTGACCTCAATAAATCTCAGGTATATGCAGTATCTCAGTGGATTAATTCTAAATTCAAAAAGGAAATTATTCCTCAAAATACTTTAACCAAACCCCCCTCCGCAGAGTTAAAACCAGATCAGGTAGATCCATTCGACTATGATGTGGTGAGTCCATTGGTTGATATTCTCATCAATGAACCCAATCATTCTGCTGAGTTAGAAAAAGAAGGTTATTCCGCTGAATTGGTTCAAGAATTAAAACAAAAAATACGATTTTCAGAATTTAAACGCCGTCAGGCAGCTCCGGGAATCCGTATATCACCCAAAGCATTTGGTGTCGGCAGGAGGTACCCAATTGTGAATCATTTTACCACAACAAAATGAAAAGTTATAAACCATTCAAATGGTTATTATTATTTTAAATAATTAGCAACCCTCGACTTAAGTCGTGGGTTGCCAAAAACACACCCAAGTGAACCATTTTAACGGTTTATAAAAATTACACTGTTATTTCAATTATTATAAGAAAAAAATAAAGTAAAATAACCTAATGTCCCCCCTCATCCGTTTCGCCCAGCGGTATCCTGTCTTTAAATTTCTGCTAATTCAAATACTTGGTATTCTGTTAGGTAGTTATTTCAATTTCCCCTTAATTCCTCTTTATATTCTATTTGGAATATCCTTTCTAGTTATATTCTCCAGATACTTTCAAATAGCGGTGCCCATCATTGTTTTCCTCATGCCGTTAATTGTTTTACAATCAGGGAATTTACACAGTTATTCAGAACTCCCATCCGGTGAAATCACTGTTAAGGCGAAAATTACGGACATCCAGAAAAAACAAAATTCAGAATACGTCATTCTGGATGTTGGAGAAAAACACATTTTATTACAATTGACAGATACTTTAAGTATCCTCCCTGGTGATACTCTCATTATCATGGGGAAATTGCAAACCCCAGATCCTCCGCGAAATCCCGGGCAGTTTGATTATGGCGGTTACTTACAATCTCAGGGTATTCAGGCTCTCCTGAAACGTGATTATTTGATAATAGAAATTATTGAGGGAGGTTCAAGTGTAAATAGGTGGCTATTTAAAATGCGGCAAGGGATCCATCAGCGATTGACTGAAGCTGTAGGGCAGCCCTATGATGGATTAGCAGCGGGTTTATTATTGGGTGAAAAATCGGGAATTGAAGCAGAAATGAAAGACCAATTCCGACGCTTGGGAATAATCCACATATTAGCAGTGAGTGGACTGCATGTAGGTTTTGTACTCTTAGTTCTTACTGTATTGGCGAAGATTGCTATGCTCCCGAGATTATATAGGTTTCTGTTTATTACAGCAGGATTATTGTTTTATCTGGGAATTAGTGGGGGTGCCATCAGTGTTATTAGGGCAGTTGCTATGGCGATTCTATATGCGTACGGTAATTTCAGAGAGAAAGAAATACTACCATGGAGCATTGTGGGATTTACTGCTTTTATTTTTCTCCTACTTGATCCAAACCAACTCTTCAGTCTCAGTTTTCAGCTTTCATTTGGGGCAGTAGGTGGAATTTTATTTATGTTGGGCCAATTCAGGCAGTTAACAGAGAAAAGTGAATGGCTAAAATCAATGCGAAAATACAAATCGTTCCGTTGGCTCATGGATGGCTTAGTGGTTTCATTTGGAGCACAGCTGGGAACATTCCTGCCTATTGCTCTCGTATTTGGTGAAATCCCCGTATGGGCATTTGCAGCTAATTTGGTCATAATTCCTCTGGCAGGTTTGTCCGTCATTAATTCCCTCATTATTTCAATCATCATGCCTATATCTGCACCTATTGGTAATTTCTATGGTCAAGCCCTATGGGGTGAGTTATTTTTAATGGATAAAGTATCTCTAATTATGAATCACCTGCCCTTTCAATTGATTTCGTTTCATGGATGGAGTGTATTTTCTCTTATCATTCTATTTGTGGGGATGATAACGCTGGCTTCTGTGTCACAAAACAGATATAGATTTTGTTCTGCGCTTGTTTGTCTATTACTTGGAAACTTTTTTATTTGGACGTATAATCTTGATTCACACCAAATGAGAGCAACATTTTTAGATGTGGGGCAGGGAGATGCCTGTATAATTGAGAATGGAGAACAAACCATTCTGGTGGACGCGGGTTATGCTGGATTTGGAAAGGATTATGGCAAATGGGTAGTGCTACCATATTTAAAACACCGGGGAATCGAAAAAATTGATTTAATGGTGATGACCCACCCGCATGCTGATCATATTGGGGGATTAGAAACGCTATTAAAAAATATTACAATCAGGGAAATTTGGGATACCCATAATGATTTTGAATCATCAATTTATGACCGAATATTAGTTGGAGCAGAACAAAACAAAAGCACCATACGATATCCAAAGCCGGGAGAGATATACCAACTGGGTGAAATGCATATCACAGTATTATTCCCTGATTCACTTATTGCCAATAAAATGAAAAACATAAACAATGCATCAATTGTTTTCCGGTTAGATTATCAAGATCACAGCATTCTTTTTACTGGCGATGCCGAAATTCAAGCTGAACGGATACTCTCAAATATTGATAGTCTATTGCAGGTGGACGTTGTAAAGGTTGGCCATCACGGTTCCAGTACCAGTTCAATTATGAGTGTGGTGAATCATGTTTCACCTGAATATGCTGTCATTTCCGTTGGAGAAAATAATCGCTATGGACATCCATCAGAAAAAATTGTACAGAGGTGGGTGGATTCTGGCGCTGAGGTATTCCGGACTGATAAGAGTGGAGCGGTGATTATTAATGTTGATGGCAATGGGATAAAATTAAATTCAATGCGTCCATAGAGACACTATGTTTATCCGCCTTTGGTGGACATTGTGTCTCTATTATTCAAAATTCAACCATTAATAAATAATTGTTTCATCCCATTTCCTTAACCCCCTAATTTTTTCCTATGAGACATTTGATATTACACATTAACTGCCCAGATCAGCGGGGTATCATTGCCCAATTTACCAGTATATTGTATGACCATGGTGCCAATGTCCTGAATTTGGAGCAACATGTAGAGCCAGATGAAAAGCTCTTTTTTATGCGTATTCATGCCAATCTATCAAGCTTGACAATCTCTGAAGATGCGCTAAAGGAAATCCTCCAAGCATTGGTAAACAAGATGGATGCCCAGATACATTTTTATTTTCCTGAAAATAAATTGAAAGTTGCCATATTTGTCACCAGGGAGTCAGCACCGCTTTATGATTTACTCATAAAACATCAGTCGGGTGAACTTCCCTGTGAAATTCCCTGTATTATCAGCAATCATGAAAATTTAAAAGAGATTGCTGGTCAATTTAATATTCCGTTTCATTATCTTTCCATTACACCTGAAACAAAAGCTCAACAGGAAAAAGAAATCCGTGAATTATTGGAAAAGGAAAAAATAGATTTGCTGGTGCTTGCACGCTATATGCAGATATTATCCAGTGAGTTTGTGGAAGATTATAGGGGTAGAATAATTAATATTCACCATGGATTTCTACCAGCGTTTAAAGGAAATAATCCCTATCGCAAAGCCTGGGAGAGGGGGGTTAAAATGATTGGCGCAACCGCTCATTATGTAACTGCCGACTTGGATGAAGGTCCCATTATCGAACAGGATGTGGTTTCAGTGAACCATCAGCATTCGGTGAAGGAAATGGTGCAGGCCGGGAGAGATATTGAACGCAGGGTATTGACCTCTGCTGTAAAAGCCCATCTGGAACATCGTATTATTTTAGATGGACGGAGGACAATAATATTTCATAGTTAATTATAACCATTTTAATGGTTTATAAAAGATAGAAGGTAAAATAAACTCGTCCCAGCAAATTTCACTTTAATACTCTACGACTCCGTACCTTAGGGATCAATCTACGTTTCACTACAATTGACAAGCTCCATTATTTAACAAAAACCTATTATACACCGCCGTCATTAAAAGTACTACTGCCCCTGCTTGATGCATAACTCCCAGCCAGACTGGTACTACCATGATCAGAGTAATTACTCCCAATCCAAACTGTATGAGAATTGCCCAGAGTAGCCAATCCACCGCTTTTTCTTGCTGCGGTGTAAGCATAAAGCCTTTGCAGAAGCGCCAGAATCCAGGAATGAGCATGCATAGAATCCATCCCAGCATTCGGTGAATAAATTGAACAGTAAAATTATGTTCTACAAAGTTTTTCCAGAAGGGGGTGAGGGGGAGTAACCCCCTGGGTACCCACTCACCTGCCATTTTGGGGAAGGTATTCCAACCGTAACCGGCTTTTAGTCCGGCCGTAAATGCACCGTAAATAATTTGCAATAAGATGGCAGCAATTATCCAGTTCAAAACAGGACTGAGTTTTTCTTTGTTGTATGCTGTAGAGGGAGTAAATCGCTCTCTATTTATAGTTAATGCCGTCCAGAAAATATATGCCATGAGCCCAAACGCCAAAATTAAATGTCCAGCTAATCTGTAATGACTCACATGAGGGTTATCAATTAGTCCGCTCTGTACCATGTACCAGCCGTACAGACCTTGCAGTCCACCCAATACAAACATGAATAGCAGTTTTTTCATTAAGGGAGGATTCAGTTTTTTCATTATTAAAAAGTAAGCAAATGGGATGATGAAAAATATTCCCAATAATCGTCCAATGAGGCGGTGGACAAATTCCCAGAAAAAAATGAATTTAAACTGGGGGAGGGTCATGTTTTGATTTAGTTTCTGATATTCAGGGTATTGTTTATATTTCTCAAACTCAGTTTCCCAAGCAGTATCTGTTAGAGGGGGCAGTATTCCGCTAATGGGGTGCCATTCCACCATGGATAAGCCTGAGCGGGTGAGGCGGGTAACACCACCAATTATCACCATGAGAAAAATGAACAAGCAGGCAGAAATGAGCCAGGTGGTTATTTGTTTTTGAGTTTTTAGGTTCATTTGGTAAGTTTTCAGGCTGGGAAAATTAGGCAGGAATGTAGTTCTAATTAATAGACATCTTCATGTTTTCCTAACATGATAGGAATGATAGTCTTTTCTTTAATAATAAATTGTATGGTTATACGGTATTGGATATTTATTGACACAGAATGGATACCACCTAGCTTGCCTGTGAGTTTATGCATTCGCAAAGAGGGGTGGTAGGGATTTACTTCTAACACTTGAAGAGTTTTAGAATATTGTTTTTCAAGTTCAGGATGTTTTTTGAGAAATCGGGATGCTAATTTAATGTAAGAATTTGTATAAAATATTTTATACATTCTTTAGACGTTTCACATGTTCCTCAACTGTTTCTTCAATATATTCCCCATTTTCTACTTCATGAATTGATTCTTGCAATGCTGCTTCTAATTCATATTCCCTGAGCTGGTTATACCTTTTCAGATCCAGCACAATAAATCGTTCTCTGCCTCTTTCAGTAATTATGGATTCGGGTTCATTTTTTAATGCTTCTTTTATAATTCCTATCCCTTTTGTTTTAATGTCATTTGCTGATATTCTGGTCATTTTATCTCCAATCATATTATTAATAGCATGGTTTAAAATACGATATATAATACGATAAAAAAAGCATTTTTTATATTTTTATTTTTTCACATTTTACAGGGAATTATAAGTCCTAATTTTAAATGCATTATTCAGGCAAGTAGATTATTATGTGTTTGCCTCAATAAATCAATCGTAAGTACTTCACAGCCAACAATAAGTATTGATATAATCAATAGATTATAAATATATATAGTATCGAGAGGGTTTGGTTAGTGAATAGTACAATATTTATGCCTGGTTGTACCATCTTCATCTAAACATACTCCTGTACTTAACTCTGTGCCATCTAAAATACCACATTTTAATTCCTCTTCACATATCATTTCACAATTTTCATAATCGGACCACCACACATTTGTGTATTCCCAATAATTTGCTTCAATTATTGGTTCGAGTTCCTCGCATTCTCCCTCTGAATGAAACGTATGATTGAGTGTATACATGGTAACTACATCCGTATAACAATGAGAAATATGTTCACAATGCATATCTGATCCTATATGGTAACAATCAACTTGCCAAACCCTACAACTATTAAAGCAGTTTTGACCATAATATGAACCATTAATATCTGGGCAAGTTGGAACATTACAACTCCCATCATCTACCCCAGCATCTTGATCATAGTTAGATGCCATATTATTCGTACAACCTTCTGGAGGATTTAAAATATCACAACTTGTAAATATTCCTGAAATTGATAAAAGCAAGAAAACTCTTTTCATATTTTGTCCTTTCATAATTTTGAAAATTAAAATCTTAGTTAAAATCTTACATCTAAATCAATCACAGGTAAAATGTTAAAATAATCATAATAACCAAAATCCCAGATTCCAATACTCGCTCCAACAGTTAAAAATGCTGGAGATTTTCCTAATCTCCATTGATATCCAAAAGAGCTGAGTATATCCAAAGCCTCCCAATCTGGTTCAAATCCTAAACCGGCAGAAAATGTAAGACCATTACTGTTACGATTTTGCAGTATTGATAAACCTCCTCCTATTAATGTTGGATAGCCAGCGCCAATGAATATAGATAAATTATTATTAACTCCTACATCAATACTAAATTGCCCAAAATTCCAAAGTTTTTTTGTAAGGAACCCAGCACCTAGAGAAATATATGTATTATTTAAAAAATTGGCATTTTTTTCAATAAGCTCCTTTTTCATCAATTTTATTTCATCCATTTGAAATACAAAAACATTCTGCCCACTCTGAATTTTGATATATTCATTGGGTTTTTGTTCTATGATGATACCATGAATTTCACTTCCATTTTTTAGTATTACAACATCCTCATAAGTTTATGCAAAACATATTCCTAACGTCAGTATAAGTATTAATTTCTTCATTATAGTCCCTTCAATTATTAATTGATAATAGTCCTTCTATTATATATATACGCAATGAAACTCAAAAATAGGACAAAATATTATCAACTTTTATCTTTATTAAGGAGAAATATTTTCAGATATTAAAAGAAAAGTGACAATTTATGTTAACTAGTGGAAAATTTTAGGACTTTATGGTAGTCGGAAAATGGTATAATCCAGTATCCACCGTGTATCCAGTTTCATTACATAAAATCTGATAATATTTTATAGTTTCAGACTTAATTGACACAAACTAAAAACCCCACTAAAAAGTAGGGTTTTATAAGGAGAACCGAGACCCGGACTCGAACCGACACTTCCCGAGGGAAACTGGATTTTGAATCCAGAATTCCATCTTTCCAATATTCCACTCACCAAATTCCCACACTCCATTCAACTAATATTTCCACCATTGCTATATTTTTATTAGAAGAGTGGTGTAAATAGTTATAATTTATAAATGAGAATGATACTCAATTATAAATAGGAAGATGTCATGACAAGTGAAAAACTATTAAGTGATTTTAAAGTTGTGCTGAAAAAGGAGGGATTGAAAGTAACTCCACAACGCATTGCGGTTTTAGAAGAAATTATTAAGGATAAAGGCCATCGTGAGAGTGAAGATATTTATATGGCCATTAAAATCCGAAAAACCCATGTGTCCCGGGCAACAGTGTACCGAACATTGGATATTTTAGTCCAGAATGGTTTTGCACGAAAATTGAATTTGGGGGATGGCAGGGCACGGTATGAAACTAAAATAGACAGTCCCCATCATGATCATATTATTTGCAATGAATGTGGTAAAATAATCGAATTTGTTAACGATGAAATTGAAAAGATACAGGAAGAAATCGCGAAACAATACCAATTTAAACTGCAGCAGCATATTCACCAATTATTTGGTCTTTGTAAAAAATGTCAATAAAACAATTACATCATCTTCTTCCAGGCGAATCTGCAAAGATTTTATCCTTTCATACCAATTTGACCCTCCAATCCCGTTTGGTTGAAATGGGTATACTCCCTGGGGTAGAGATTCGGCTGATGAAAAAAGGACCTTTTAATGGTCCCATAGAAATTAAAGTTCGTGGGTATGAGGTATCTCTACGATATAATGATGCCATGCAGATCAATGTTTCTGAATAAAGTAGGGCTAATTTAATGGATAACAAAATGCCACTTATTGCCCTCATGGGCAACCCCAATTCTGGAAAGACCGCAATTTTCAACCTGCTCACTGGCATGCATCAGAAAGTCTCCAATTATCCTGGAATTACTGTGGAGCAACGAAGGGGGAATGCTCAACTTTCTGAAAACTGTGCCGTACAAATAATGGATATGCCTGGAACCTATAGTCTAACCCCTGAATCCCTGGATGAAAAAATTGTTGCGCAGCAAACACTCAAATGGCTGAATGGTATTGACAGACCCAAAGCCATCATTTCAGTTGTAGATGCCGGTAATTTAAGCAGGAATTTATATCTCACCTCTCAAGTGATGGAATTTGGGATCCCCGTAATCATTGCCCTGAATATGATGGATAGGGTCAAGCGGAAAAACCAAGATATTGATGCTGAAAAGTTACAAAAAATACTGGGTGTTCATTCAGTTATCCCTATGTCAGCCCGGGAGAAATGGGGCATAGATGAATTGCAATCAGCGTTATTAAATGTAATAAATAAAGCAAACATTGAAGTTTCCTCTCACATTCAGATGGAAATACCAGAGGAAATTGAAAGAATCATTACCCCCATTTCAAATTTTTTAAATGCTAAAAACAACCATGATAATTACATAACCAATATCCAGACGCTGAGAATAATTACCCGTAAATCCGGTATTGAGTTATACAGTGAATCTGAAAATCTAAATGCCGCAGAAATTAAGTCACTCACAATATTACGAGACAAAGTTGCTCATGAAATTGATGAATTGGGACTGAATCATCGCATCCTTGAAGCTACTTTACGCTTTGAAATGCTGGATAATGCCTTGATGGGTAATTCCATTATAAATCAAAATGAAATAAAAAATCAATCCCGCAGCGAAAGGATAGATAAAATCCTCACACATAAATGGATGGGGCCACTGATTTTTATCACGCTCTTATATGGTATATTTCAATCCATTTTTACCTGGGCAACGATCCCTATGCAATATATAGATAGTGGGGTGGGTTATTTGGGGAATTACTGTGTTCAATTATTTTCACAGGGAATATTACGGGATTTATTGGTAGAGGGCATTATTTCGGGAGTAGGAGCAATATTAATATTTCTACCACAGATATTAATTCTCATGTTTTTCATGACAATTTTAGAAGATACAGGTTATATGGCAAGAGTAGCATTTATGATGGATAAACTCATGAATAAAATTGGGCTGCACGGTAAATCAGTTTTGCCCCTCATGAGTGGATATGCCTGTGCTATTCCCGGCATCATGGCTACCCGAACCATTGACAGTTGGAAGGAACGATTGATTACCATCATGGTATTGCCTCTTATGAGTTGCTCTGCCAGGTTGCCAGTATACACTCTCATGATTGGTGCCTTCATTCCCAATAAACCCATATTTGGATTTCTCAATCTTCAGGGATTAACCATGGTTTTCATGTATTTTCTGGGAACGGTTACTGCCATGATCATTGCGGCAATTATCAGCCAGTTTATTGAAGAGAAGGGAAAGAGCTCCTTTGTAATGGAAATGCCTCCCTATCGTATGCCTTTGGCAATTTCACTTTTCCGGCAGGTTTATACTAGGGGGAAATTATTTGTAATAAATGCAGGAAAGATTATCATGGCAATATCCATTGTCCTGTGGTTTTTAGCATCCTTCCCCAAACCAGAATCCAATGGAATATCGTTCTCCATTCAAAACAGTTATGCTGGTAAAATTGGTCATGCCATTGAACCAGTAATCGCGCCTCTTGGTTTTGATTGGAAGATAGGGGTGGGACTTATAACCTCATTCGCTGCTCGGGAAGTTATGGTGAGCACATTAGCCACACTCTATAATGTGGAGGACGAGGGTGATGATTTTGTTGGCATTACTGAGGCTCTTAAAAATGAAGTTGATCCATTAACTGGTATGCCAAGGTACACCCCATTGGTTGCTCTGTCCATCATGGTATTTTATGTCTATGCGGCACAATGTATGGCAACTTTTGCCATTGTGAAAAATGAAACCAATAGCTGGAAATGGCCCCTTATCATGATTGCCTATATGACGGGACTTGCATATTTTGGTTCACTTTTGGTCTATCAAGGTGGTCAAATGTTGGGGCTTGTTTAATGGATATTCAGCTTATTATAGCCATATTGTTAGGGATTATTGCCTTCATCTATCTTGGAAAAAAAATCATTAAACAGTTTACCCATGTTGAAAAAGATCCTAAATGCGAGGATTGTCCTGTACCGGAAAGCAGAAAATAGGATTCAGGAGGCAGAAAACCGGGATAAGTGAATACTGAATAACGAATTTTAAAGAACTTCCACAGCAGAAGGGTAATTAGCATCAAGCACCCAGTACCAAAATTCCAGCTCCCAGTTTCATTTTTCAACTTTCTATTTTCCAATTTCCTATTTCCGTCCTAAACTTGTCCCATGAAACTGACCCAAATTAGTGATTTTAAATCCGGGCGTTCCATTCAAGGTTTTTTCATCTGCGAAGAAAAACATCTACGCTATACTCGTAAAGGTGATTTATATCTTGATCTGGTTTTATCTGATTCCACAGGGGTTATCCAATCTAAAATGTGGGATTTAGTGAATGACTTTCAAGATCGATTCAGTGGGGGAGACCCGGTTGCCGTAAAAGCAAAAGTGGGTGAATTTAATGATTCCCTTCAACTCACTGTGACCCAAATTAATTTGGCATCTCCTGAGCAGTATGGCAAATATGGTTTTTCAGCAGACCTTCTAATCAAATCAGTTGATGAACCCCTTGATGAACTTTGGAATCGCCTTATAAAATTATATAAGTCAATAAAAAAACCGCTCCGTGAATTGGTTTCTATAATCATTAATGAGTATGCAGAAAAATTGCGGACAATGCCCGCTTCTGTTAATCATCATCACCAAGTACAAGGTGGTTTTTTAAAACATTTGGTCACCACCGGAGAGATGGGCTCAGATTTATTACGGCATTATCCTTCTTTAAATCGTGATCTGGTTTTAGCTGGAATTATTTTACACGATATTGGCAAGGTGAAAAGCATTAATGATGACCTGGTTCCCAGCCATACCAATACAGGCAAATTAATTGGGCATATCGTCTTGGGGAGAGATATGGTAATGGAGACTGCCGCAAAATTAGGCAACATTCCCCAGGATACGCTCATTAAATTGGAACATATTATTTTGTCTCACCAGGGGTCTCCGGAAAAAGGGTCTGTCACCTATCCTAAATTTCCAGAAGCATTAATGGTTCATTATATAGATCAGTTAGATGGAAGAATTACTTTAATGCAGGATGCCATTGAAAAAGATCCAAATTCAGATTGGACGGGGTATCAATCCGTCTTTAAGTCGGATTTATATAAAAAATAAGAATTGAGAAATTATTGCAGTGAGAGAATCGAATAACAATAGTAAATTTAATAAATAAAAATTAGAGAGATAAACATGAATAAACTGATTATTCCGGCTATAATTATATTCGCAGCATTCACGCGGCTTATGCCGCACCCACCCAATTTTACTCCCATAATTGCCATGGGATTATTTGGGGGTGCCTACTTAAAAGATAAGCGATGGGCGATACTGCTACCGGTGATTGCTATGTTCTTAGCAGATTTCTTCCTTGGCTTTCATGGAACCATGGTCTGGGTATATGGTAGCCTCATAATTATTACAGCTATGGGTTTTCTAATGAAAAGTGGAGTTAACCTTAAAAATGGAGCATTAGCAACTCTGGGTGGCTCTCTTTTGTTCTTTTTAGTAACCAATTTTGGAGTTTGGACTTCTGGTAGTTTTTACCCTAAAACTATGGAAGGGCTCATAACCTGTTATGCAGCAGGGCTACCCTTCTTTGGTAATACTTTGGCAGGATCTGTTTTTTACAGTGCTCTTATGTTTTTTGGATATGAACAGATAAAAAGATATTTTCCCATTGCGGTACCTGATACGATCCAAGAGTAGTTGATTGATCCTCATTCACCAGTTTTAAGGCGCATAGTGTTAGCACATTTATGTGCCTTTTTATTTATCGATACCCTAACTGGACAGGAAGCAGATTCAAGTATAAATATTTCCGATTTTCAGTATTCTGAAATTCAAGGAATCCCCATCATATTAGATGAAACAGGAGAAAATACCTTTTACCTGAATGAGCGTATTCCAGAATATTTATCTGACATAAAAATTAATAATGTGATGCTAGATGGTGCTTTAGGCATACCACTTGGCAGTTATTTTCTCCCTAAACTCCTTCCTAAAAGTTCACATGCCGATAGTGTAAAAAATACCTCACAAATTTACTATCGTAAAGGAGATTATGATTATAGTGACCTGAGTATTGGTTTGCAAATTGAATCCTCCGATAGCGGATTTTTCAGATTCCAGGGATTTAGACGATCTCCCCCCCAATTATACCAAAATAGTGAGGATGAACTGCAAAATCACCTTATCAGTTTTGAAAGAATAATGGATAATTCAAATATTGGGGTTGGTTTTCTATACCACTCTGAAAATGTAAATTTGCCTGTAAACCTTTCAAATACGAGCCGGAAAGTAGAATCGTTTCATGGAGGCTTGGGAATTGAACAAAATTGGGGTCGACTGGCTGTGGGTGCCGAACAGGCATTCCAATTTACTTATTCCAATCACTGGGATAATAAAGTATCTTATTTTACAATGTGGAATCAATTGCAAAGTAGTTATGAGGTTGGAGAGGATTTCACGTTTCATTTTCGGCATCATTATAAAATTCATAGTACAGAAAAAGATAATGAAGTAGTTGATGTGCCGTCACAGATAATTTCATCTTTAATTGAGTACGATATGGATGGTTATTCTATACGGGCAGGGATTTCTGCATATGAATCATCTCTTATTCCCATTGGGTCATTTAATTGGAAATGGAATAACAACTATTTGTCTGTAAAACGGAATTATGAGTTTGTATTCACCCAAACGGCAGACTATCATACCAATGTAAAACCCTTTTCAACAGACGCTTTAATTATTGGGTATGAAAATGAAAGTATAAAGGGTGAGGTGGAACTATTCCATAACCAACCTGAGGAAAAGTTAAGCCTAGGGATGAGAGCGGAAGCAGAAATTAATTTATCATGGTTAGATCTAAGACATACAAGCGGAGTTTATAATTTAGGTTCTGAAAATACTTCTCCTCATCCTGTGGATATGTATTCCTATAGCAGTTTAATATTTTCCCCCAATGTATGGCGTTGGAAAAAACCCCGTTATCAACCTTTTATAGGAGCGGAATCCACTTTCATTCAGTATTCAGGCAGAATGGGTATTGACCCAATGGAGCCGGCTATATTAACCTTGCAATCAATGGATCCCTATTCATCATTTTTAGTGAATATGGAATATGGATTGCTGGTAAATCAATTTAAAATCTCATACAGATGGGTAAAATTCAATATGTTTGAGAATACAGCTAATAATAGTATTAACCCTGATTCATATTCAATTTTACCCATCCGTCATTTAGAAATTGTCTGGCAGTTTTGGAATTAATTTTATATATTAATCAGAATACTTCCAGTAAGCTAAATCACCTGGGTTAATACCAACATCATAGCTGTTTAATACAGTTCCATTACTATCAACCTGTTTTAGTTTATTCATATTTGAATAATTAGTTAAAGCGAAATAGATATAATCATTAATTATTTCTACATGGTACACCTGTGATTGATCAAAGCTGCCAATTCTCTCTAAAGGTTGAATTGCTAAGATATCATCAATTGGTGCTATCCCTCCTTCATAGGAGCGATATACTTTATTATCATAGGCCAAAATTGATCCTCCGCATGGGGCACCTAATCCATATATAGCCTCACTAATAACCTCACCAATCTTAGAAACTCCGAAGGTGGTTTCGGTCCAATCCGAACTATAATAGGTTCTCGCTACATAAACCTCCTCATTTAAAAGGGTTAAGGATTGTGGACCTCTACCAACCTCAAAGGATTCCACAATTTGCTCAGTTTCCAGATTAATTTTTACCACCTGTGTGCCGTCATTGGTATCATAAAGCTCCAGATTGGGCACACTTACCCATAAATTAATCCCATCTGTGACGATATCTTCAGGAAGTCCTTCAATTGGAATTGATGAATCTATATTATGTGTAATCAAATTTAATACCTGTACATCTTTTGAATTCCAATTTGTAAAATAGACTTTATCATTAATAATGACCATTTCTCTAGGGCTTGAATTTTCAGTTGAAATTTCAATTCCAGGACTATTAATTCCATCTTTTGTAATATCAAAAATTAATATTTTGCTATTTTGATTGACAATAACAAACAATTGGTCTTTATAAACCTCAACTGATTGTACTGTATATCCCAAGCTGTCTATCTGAATGACATTTCCAAAATCATCAATCATGGAAATAGATCCATTACCCGGTAAGCTACAGTCATCTCCATACTCTGGGAAGCAAGCATTCCCCTCATTAGCTACAAATATCCAGGATGAATTTGGTTCCGAATCTGTGGATGTCGAAGTTTTATCATCACAGGCTGTCCAGATCAAAATTGCCAGAGTAATGATGATTATCTTTCTTAGTTTCATTGTAAGTTCCTTTTTGTTAATAACCTGGGGGAGGAGAATAAGTATGTACCAAATACCCCACAACGCGAAGGTTAATGTATTATTGAGTGAAAGTGTCTGGCTTATCCACCATTAGGTGGAATTACAGTTGCGCGTCAGCTCCGAAATTGCATCGGATTCCTTCAAAATTGTCTTAAAAATCGTTCGCTAAAGTACAGGTATAAGGGTATATATTTTGAATTATTTAATAAAAATGAAGAAAAAAATTATTAATTGAAAAAGAGATCGGAATCAATCGAAATTGAGCAATAAATTAAATGATTAGGAATTTAGATAATAAACAAAAGAAGCAACAGGAGCACAATTAAATGGGAGAGTTTACAAAAGAGTTTACCAGTGATAATTTTGATGCAGAGGTTATTAAATCCGACAAGCCTGTTCTGGTTGATTTTTGGGCAGAATGGTGTGGACCCTGTAGACAAATTGGCCCCACTGTAGATGAAGTAGCAACAGAATACCAAGGCAAAGCAATTATTGGTAAAGTTAATATAGACCATCATCCAAGTATTGCATCGGATTATGGGATACGAAGTATTCCCAGTTTATTGGTATTTTCTGATGGGAAAGTACAGCAACAGATCGTTGGTGCTGTAGGAAAAGGAGAGTTGATGGAAGCTCTCAATAAATTATTATAAACTTAAGATAAAGTGACAAAAAAAATACAAAAGGTAATCATTATTGGTTCAGGTCCGGCGGGATTAACAGCTGCTATTTATGCAGCCCGGGCAAATTTAAATCCCATAGTTTTTGAAGGACTTCAACCGGGTGGACAATTGACTATAACCACAGATGTTGAAAATTATCCCGGTTTTCCCGATGGTATTATGGGACCTGAAATGATGGATTTATTCCGTAAACAAGCACAGAGATTTGAGGCAGAAACACATTTTCTCACAGTGGATAAGGTTGATCTCACAGAAAGGCCATTTAAGGTTTTTGTAGGCGATAAAATTCACCACGCGGAGACTATAATTGTTTCCACTGGAGCATCTGCTCAGTTATTAGGTCTTGAATCAGAATCAAAACTGATGGGATATGGTGTTTCCGCCTGTGCAACTTGCGACGGGTTCTTTTTTAAGGAAAAGAAAGTTCTGATCGTAGGAGGTGGTGATTCAGCTATGGAAGAAGCCATCTTTTTAACTAAGTTTGCATCCAGTGTATCCATTGTACATCGAAGAGATGAGCTTCGTGCATCAAAAATAATGCAGGAACGTGCGCTGAATAATCCAAAGATTGACGTTATTTGGAATTCCTCCATAGAGAGGATGATAGGCGACCCTTCAAATGGCGGTTTAACGGGGGTTGTTCTAAAAGACACTGTTTCAGGAGAAACATCAGAATTGAAGTGTGATGGTGTTTTTATTGCAATCGGTCATACACCAAATTCAGACTTATTCCGCGGAAAATTAGACCTAGATGAAAAAGGGTATATTATTACCGGGGCAGATAATACCTCAACATCTGTAGATGGTGTTTTTGCATCTGGAGATATCCAGGATACAGTTTATCGCCAGGCAGTTACGGCTGCTGGGTCAGGATGTATGGCTGCATTAGATGCGGAACATTTTCTGGAGAATAATCCTTTAGATTAGATTACCTTTTGTCTTAGCTAATAAGGCAAAATGAAAATTAATAATTTAATTGAAACCCTCCATTTAAATGATGGGGAGGCGAAAAACAAATCTAATATCCAATCGATATTTGAGCAGGAGATCATGTCCAAAAACCTCCTGTCAGGTACTAATTCCACTAATTTATTTATTTGTGTAAAGGCCCAAATGGTTTGAAGGATATCCTTATTATTGATTGTGGACCCAGTCTTTCAGATGTCTCCAATAATTTTGGAGTGGCTCCGGAATGGATTATAGAATCCCTAAAAAATAAAGAATGCAATTTCAAATGGGTGAAACCTTATGATGGAGAAAAAATTCAATCCATTAATGCTGATGCCTGTATAATTACAGGGTCACCCTGTTCTGTATATGAGGCTACGGATTGGATGTTGGATATAGAAGAGGGAATGAAAAATATACAGTCTTCTCAATTACCGGTTTTAGGGATTTGTTTTGGGCATCAACTCCTTGCCAAATGTTTTGGAGGTGAGGTTAAATTAAACCCAAATGGTTGGGAATTAGGTGCTTACCCTGTACAATTTACTGAAGCTGGAAAAAAGTCTCAATTATTTTCAGATATTGAAGACAATGCCATCGTATATGAATCCCACCAGGATAGTGTTACTATCCTGCCGGAAAATGCAATTGAGTTAGCCAGAAACAATAAGGGTAATCAGGCCTTTATAATCTATGATAATTTTTATGGGGTGCAGTTTCATCCAGAATTTTCATGGGAAGTAATAAAAATGTATGTATCCGTAAGAAGTGCAATGGGAGTTAGAGTTGATGACCCAACTGTTCCTGAATCAACTCAGGGTGAACTTGTATTATTTAATTTTATTGATTTAATTTAATATTTAGAAAGGAGATTTTATGCCAATTCCATTATACAGTGTCAAGAATTTATTCGTTTCCAAGGGAGGCGAAGATAAATTGACCATAAAGCAGTTTGATATCCATAGAGGTGCCTGCTATGTTTTTGATGGTCCCATGGGTAGTGGGAAAACCACTTTTATGGACATTTTATATAGTCGTCGGAAAACTCCACGTGGTGAGGTGAAATTTGAAGAGAAAGATATTCATAAATATTCCAATCGAGAATATCAAGATCAAATTGCAATTGTACCGCAGGAGTTTAAACCGCCATGGGGAACAGTGCGAAATTACATGACAAAAACTATTGGAAAATTCAGCCATAATCGTAACCCTGAGAAGCACATGAATAATGTATGCCGAAAAATGAATCTCTCATCTATCTTAAATAGAAAAATGAAATCATTGACCCCTGGGGAACTGCGATGGGTGATGTTGGCTACAATGATTGGTGCAGACAGCAAGGTGTTATTTATTGATGAAATAGAGCAACATTTAGGAAAAAAAGAACAGAAAACTTTGCTTTCAATTCTACATCGAAAAATTAATTATGATGGGGTTACATTAATTACATCCACTCAGAATAAAGAGATATTATCCCGAATTGCATCTGTAACGATTACTTTAGAAAATGGAAGAATTACCAGTGTACGATCTTCCGGTAAGAAGAATGAAAGGTATCGCAATAGCAGGGGTAAAAAGAGGTAGTATAAAGTATAGCATTAAGTATATTGTACTTTGCTTATAGCCAGTTTCCAGTTAGATAAAAGCTCCGTTCGCTTATCGTCTGACATTGTAGGAATAAATAATTGATCTGTTTTCCGCACTGATTTCAATTCAGCAGGGTTCTTCCAGAATCCCGCCCCCAGACCGGCCAACATACCAGCTCCCAGGGCTGTACTTTCAATAGTATCTGGTCTATCTATTTTGATTTGAAGTATATCCGCTTGAAATTGCATAAGGAAATTATTTGCTACGGCACCCCCATCTACTTGAAGGACTGAAATGTCAATATCTAAATCTTTTGAAATTGAATCCAGTAAATCATGCACCTGAAATGCAATTCCTTCCAAAGCGGCTCTCACAATATGGTTCCGATTTACACCGCGTGAAAGACCCGTAATAATTCCCCTAGCATTCATATCCCAATAGGGAGCTCCAAGACCAGTAAAGGCTGGTACAATAACCACACTGTTGCTGTTCTCAACTGCCAATGCCATTTCTTCGGACTCTGAGGCATGTACCAATAATTGCAATTCGTCTCTCAGCCATTGGATAACAGCTCCTCCAATAAACACGGATCCTTCTAAGGCATATATGGGTTTTCCTTCCTCATTACATGCCACAGTTGTGAGAAGACCCGAAGTAGAATTAATTCTTTTATTTCCTGTATTGGTAAGCAAGAAACATCCGGTTCCATAGGTACATTTACTTGTGCCATTTTCGAAACAGCCCTGCCCATATAATGCAGCCTGCTGATCTCCTGCAATACCTGTAATTGGAATAGCTTCACCAAATAATTGTTTATCTGTTTTGCCAAATTCACCACTGGAGTTTTTTACATCGGGCAACAGGGTAGGAGGAATGCTTAGAATTTGTAATAATTCTTCATCCCATTTTTTAGTATCAATATTAAAAATCATGGTTCGAGAAGCATTTGTAAAATCAGTAGCGTGAATGGATCCTCCGGTTAATTTCCATAAGAGCCAACTGTCAATTGTGCCAAATGCCAATTTCCCCACTTATGCATTTTCTTC
>JACNLQ010000014.1 GCA_014381415.1 Fidelibacterota bacterium | reverse complement strand
AGTTGAACATCCAATAAAGAACAGGGATGATACTATCATGATCATTACAACTGCTTTTTTCATAGATTTTCTCCTTTGTTTGTTATGGTTCCTATTGATGATTCTACCTTACCAAGCTCTGCTTCATATACTCCACGCGGGATTATATAATCAACTTGATAATTTTGTATTCCTGAAATAAATAGTTTAAGTACTGTATGATTATTATTTGAAATAATATACTGTAAAACGGGGTTGTTATTAATATTGATTTGAGAAACATTAATATTTTCAGTTGAAAATTGTGCCATCAATATTTCATTATAATTATTGGGGATATATTTAAAACTTTTTTTAATAGTTTTTACTTTTGAAATTATACAAGTTGCCAATTGTATTGACTGATATCCTCCAACCAATTCTAGTGGAATTAAATTTTCATTAGCCTCTAAAACACTCTTTAATTGGGTAAAATATGCGGAGTCAAATGGTACCCATTTAACTGGCGAATAAATCGAGAAACCGTCTTTATTTTTCAATGGAATTTCATTTAACAAATTATAATTAATATTAAAGGAAAGGTTTTTATTTTCTGCAGTGGTCCTTTGCTGTGTATAATCGCAACTGATAAAAATGAGACATAATCCTGAAAGAATAAGAATTGTAGGTATAAAACGGAAATGATTTTATTTTGGCACGCAACAATTTAATAGAAAAGCTATTTTAATACCAAATTTAATTTCAATTATTTTTGTAATTTACCACCATGAAAAAAAAAGTGAATTTAATGAATAAATTTCACATTTTAATTAGATTTGGCTTAATTGGTATATTTCTTTTACCAATCAGTTGTGATAATAAAGACAAATGGAAGGCAGTACCTCTCAAAATTACCAAGCGAGAATCTTTTAATTATTCTGAAATGATTTCAGGTGATTTAGACTCCACAGCAAAAGCTGAGTTAGAGGCTGTTAAGAAAATATCCACAGAAAAATTGGAGGATAAACCCGAACAGAAACATAAACTTCCGTCTGAAGACAAAAAGGGAAATTCAATTTGGAGGGGTATTCTAAATATATACAATTGGTTTATAGATTTGTTTTGACTTTCCACCCCAAAAACTCCCCAAGAAATACACTAAAGCCTTCTAATTTTTTATTTAGTGTCATTTTGTGCTTTTCGTGGGAGCAAGTAATAAGTTAAGTTTGACCTCAACCCCCAAATCCCCTTCTGCTCAACAGGAGAATGGGACGCTCAAGTTTTCCTCTCCAGAAAAGGAAAGGTCAGAAACTTATAAATGAGAAAAATTGTAAATTGAATAGGTAATACATATTTTACTTATACACCTCCCTCTAAGGGAAAGGGGTATAATGGTAATATTTAAAAATATTGTTAATTTAGTGCTATCTTCTCCTTTGGGAGAAGATTAAGATGTGGGGAAAAGAGAATAAAAATTATGCTTGAAAAATTAGATATCCTTTTTGCAGCCTTTGCTGAGTTTATGTGGGGAACTCCCCTCCTTGTACTACTTTTAGGTGGTGGTATATTCTTCACTCTGTTCTGTAGGTTTATTCCTTTTCGATATGTAAACCATGGGTTTAATATACTCCTAGGCAAATTTGATGACCCCAATGACCCGGGGCAGGTAAATCATTTTCAGGCATTATCCAGTGCTTTAGCAAGTACAGTTGGTATGGGGAATATTAGTGGTGTTGCAATTGCCATACATACCGGTGGTCCAGGGGCATTGTTTTGGATGTGGATGAGCGCTATTGTTGGTATGGCTACCAAATTTTTTACATGTACCCTGGCCATAATGTACCGGGGCACCGATGAAGATGGCGAGGTTCAGGGCGGACCCATGTATGTTATAACTCAAGGCATGTCAAAGAAATTCCACCCTCTCGCATATTTATTCAGTTTTGCCGGACTTCTGGGATGTCTATCCCTTTTTCAGGCAAATCAGCTCACCCAAATAGTGCAGGATCAAATTTATACTCCCTTTGGATATTTCCAAAATAACCCCATGTTGGGACAATTATTAATTGGCATTCTCATGGCAGGTGTTATATCTGCTGTAATATTTGGGGGTATTCGCCGGATTGGACAGGTGGCTTCAAAACTGGTACCATCAATGGTGGTAATTTATATGCTTTGTGGAGTTATAATTTTAATCCGCAACTTCAGCATGATAGATGATATTTTCCTATCCATTGTCAGGGATGCATTCACGGGTGAAGCTGTTCTAGGGGGAAGTATGGGAGCTGTGATTGTTACGGGCATTAGGCGGGCAGCATTTTCCAACGAAGCCGGTATTGGTACGGAAGCCATGGCACATGGTGCTGCCATTACCAAGGAACCTGTCCGGGAGGGGTTGGTTGCTATGCTGGGACCCATGATTGATACCCTCATCGTCTGCTCCGTTACAGGATTTGTAATACTCTCATCAGGAGTATGGACAAACACGGGCCTAAATGGAATTTCTATGACCACTCAGGCATTTGAGGTTGGACTACCTATTGTTGGAAAACCCCTACTTATACTAATAGTTATAGTATTCAGCCTAACCACAATGATTGGATATTCGTACTATGGTTCTAAATGCACTGCCTTTTTATTCGGCAATAAATGGAAGCAATCCTACCGTATTTTTTATACTTTAAGTCTCATTTTAGCATCAGTCATTACCATTGATATAGTCATCAATTTCATCGATGGAATGTTTGCCCTCATGGCAATTCCCACCATGGTATCATCCATCATTTTAGCGCCAAAAGTAATGGCAGCAGCAAGAAAGTATTTTGATAGATTGGGAGTGCAGGGGTATGGGAAGAAGTAAGAGGATAGAGACAATCGTGAAACTATGGCACAGCTTACTTTTAATAAATAAACAAATGGAATATCTGTGCCACAGCTAATAACTATACCGTGTTAGGATTGCCAAGCCGAATTTCAACTTTCAAACTGTCGTGGTGAACAAAGTGAACCATCTCTATGGTTTGTTTTTTATTTAATCCTATGATTGAGATTCTTCAGTTCGCCTGAATGCTTCTCTAAAATGAATCAGGCTTCTTCAGTATGACAGAAACAAATTACCCTTGTCATCTAACTGCTTGACTTAGACGAATAAATCTATATCCTTCAGATTCCAACCGGGGAATTTCTTTTTGTAGCACTTCTAAAGTAATTTGTTTTACGTGACCAATTCCCACAGCAATATCCATTTCATGTGACAGGGCTGCCAAACTGTCTAAATTTGTTTTGATTTGAATGGGAGATTCAACATGATCAAGAAACACCTGCCGGAGTTGGGTAGGTACACCATAACGCCTCATGGTAATATATCCCCGACTCTCCGGATTGGTGAAGCTATCCAGAAAAAACTTATTCAAATTTTTTAATGTGCGAGCTATATTTTTCATAAGTTGCAAATTTTCTGTGGCTTTGGACCCCTGATGGTTATTCATACCAAGGGCAGTGGGGACTTCTTCAAATGCATACTGGATTCTTTCTTCTACCAAGGCAGCGTTTAGCTTTTCATTGAGAGAAATTGGATATTCAGTATTATCCACTTCATGAGATTCCATGGGCATATGGATGATTGTCTCAACTCCAATACTTTGGGCATATTTACCAATTTGTTCTGCATAGGGAGTACCCGGGATTATTGCTGCTGTGATATTTTCATTCAGTTGTAAAAAATCTTCTACATCCGAATTCATTGCAAACCCAAAATCATCTATCACCAGACAAATTGTGCCTTTTGCGGAAGGATGAAATAGAAAGAGTTTGCTTTCCGATTTAGAAAATATCAGGTAACCAATAATTACACCAATAAGGACGGAAAATAGGAGTCGTAATAAAGGAGGGTTTGTTTTTTGCTTAGTGAAAGGAGGCATTACAGATAACGCCGGACATCCAGAAATTTAGGTATTCCCAAAACTGCAGAATTTTCATGTACATAAATACCATAATTGATTTTCCAACTACGATAATTAAACGAAAACCCAAAGGCGATTGCATTACGATTATCAGAAATTGATCTTCCAGCATTGAAATTTAAATATTTCCAATTAGTTGCAAACGCAAATCTCATTTCCTTGCCTTGATCAAAACTATATAAAAAATCAGTTAAAACAGATGTTTTAACCCCGGGAAGTTTAATATCTAATCCTATACCACCTTCAAGGGGTAATTCTACCCTTAGATTATTGGTATATTCATAGCCTATATTTCTAATTACCGCAGCTGCTGTAATTGATGACCCGAGGGGAAGAACCGTACCGGCATCCAATGTGATTCCAGAGAGGGACTCTGTAAATAAACGAGAATAATTGGTTTGGATTTTAAGTCCAAATCGATAGGGTGTATTAAAGTGATGACTGATACTGAATGCAGCAGAAGCCCAATGTACACCAAAACTACCTAGAGGTCTTTCATCAGGGGAATCGCCCCATAATTCCAAATCTTTTGCACTCCATGATTGAATGCTCACCTGTTTCTGAATATCATTTCCCCATCGAAAAAGGGTATGGCTTCCGCTCACATCTCCAAGCCAATTATTAAGAGAGAATTGCATAAAGGGGTGGTCTGTTTTCATCATGGCTGGATTCAGGGCGGGGTCAATATCCCCAGCGATACCTGTCCCGGTTGTAGATAGTATTTGCCCACTTTGAGGAATTACCAATCCCTGTAAACCTATTGCCCATGAAAAGGAAAAGAGAAAATTAAATATAATGAATTTTTGTATCATTCAGAAAAATATTTGTTGATAATTTAAAAAACCAGGGAAAAACTGAATAAGTGACTAAGTCCTTCGCCAACACTTCCAGGGTCAAGTGCATAGTCCCAATTGATATAATTTCTGTGCCAAATTTTAAGTGGCACTCCTACTCCAAATGTGGGTTTAATATTTAAGCCATCCATTATTGTGTCTGAGGGGATTGCACCTCGAACCTGTTTTACTCCGAAGCGCAGTTTAGTTTTGTTTGCCAATTTAAATTCAGTTCCAATTCGGGTACGATAATTTACATCATTATTAGGAGAAATCATGATATCCTCTTGGAAAAATAAGGATACATTCTTTAAGCCTGAATATGCCAAACCAAATGCATAAGACTGAGGAAATTTTTCTTCATATGAGCGTTCATCTTCTCCAATAACCACCTTCCAATTATAACTTGCATTCAGGTTTTTCATTATTCCAGCTACATGTAAGCGACGATTCAATTTATAAATAAAGCCAATATCGCCGGAAATTCCATTTCCTTTGTAATCTTTATAGATAGTTGCAAAAACCGCTTTTATATTTATTCCCAAAGCCAATTTTGAACCGAAAGCAACACCGAAGGAGATGATTCCCTCAATTTCTTGGGCTGAGAATATTTCAGTTTCCTGATTCATTAAGTCTCTCCCTTGAATATTATCGGTTCCAGATTGGAGAATAGCAAGTCCCACTCCTGCATTGGGCGGAAGTCGTTTGGCAAAACTGAAACTCTGGATGGATCGGTCTAGAGACATATTTTGGAAGGAAATCCCAATATGATTAGATCTTGTAAATTGTAATAAGGCAGGATTTGAAAATGCATAAAATCCCGGCGTTTTATCAGCAATGAGAGCACCGGCTAAAGAAAATTCTCTGGCATTGGACCCATAACGAAATCCACTGCCAGCATAACCGCCGCCATAATCGGCAATTACAATATTCATGAATAATAAGATCCAGAATATCCGCATTTTAATTAACCACTGCTAATTTTGTCCAGTAAGTCTGACCATTTAAAGAAAGCCGACAGAAATAGACACCATTTGCAACTTTGTTGCCGTATTCATTTCGGCCATTCCAGATTACTTCACTCTCATTATTATTTACTAAATGAGTATTACTCAATTGAATCACTCTATCCATGGCAAAGTCAAAAATATCAATACTACTATTATCATTCTCTGGATTGGAATATATAAAACGTACATGACCATCTCCATCTACCTGATTATAGTCATTGATTAGAAAGGGATTGGGGATTAGAAAGGGATTGGGATAAGCGGAAAAGGGATTTGCCTGCTCCCAGAATCTATGAATTGTTGTAATTGTATCATTTTCAATAATACTAATGCCATCAAACGTACCAACCCAAAGCCAATTATCTTGACTGTACACTGCTAAAACTGACTCTGATAAGATCTCTTCACCTGTGAGAGTATCAATGGGTCTAGAATATCTTTCCCAATGCTCACCATCTTCAGATACATATAAACCTGTAATAGTAGCTGCCCAGATTCTATTTTCATTAGCATAAAGATTATAAACTTTCTCCGATTCACGAGAGGGAGATGTAATTTGCCAAGTTTCCCCACCATCATCTGTATAGCTCAAAGCATGTTTTTCATTATTTCCTTCTCCAGCCCAAGTAATGGCCCATAGACGATTAGCACTATCCCCTAATTTTTGATTGGTAAAACCAATTACCCAGTTGCCCGAGATATTATTCCATTTAGTTGTATAATGATGCTCCCAATTAATACAATTTCCTTCTATTATTCCTTTATTAATTCCATTTGCGGTACCAGTCCAGACAGTATCATTATCCACATAAACACTGAACCCCTTATGATTATGATTACCACTATTAACTGGATCCTTTGGGTTAAGCTCGTATGTCTCCAAATCTATAGCTCCACAAATTAAGCTGCTATCTGAATCCATAGGTAAGGGGATAATTTGCCATTTTTTTTGTTCTGAATAAAGAGGTCCATATCTACGTAATCCACCCGCCCAGCTAGCGGCATAGATGTAATTTCCACCAATTGCCAGATCGTAACTGATATTATTAATTTCAGTAGTTACCGCTAAAACAGATATATCCTGTCCACCCCATGAGATTGTATGATGTTGTCCTGATTCGGGGATTTCATCTATCGGTTGATGTAGATAATCCCAATTTTCACCCTCATCTATGGAATAAGATATTCCAGTTCCCATTATTTCTTTTCCTGTTACTGCAGTTATATCCTCTATTCCTGATATGGCGATGATATTTTCTTTTACTGCTAATGCAGGCGCTCCTCCTTCAGGTAATGATCCTGAATTTTGCAAAAATAGAGAATCTCTATCAAATGAACCAAAACTTACTGAGTCAGGGTGCAAATCATAAATATGTACGTAACTTAAACCACTCCCCGTACTCATTAGTAAATATGACTCATCAATTGGACGAATATCTACAATACTATTACTACTCAGTCCCTCTTCGGTGATGTTTTCAAATCTATTTAATTTATTTTTAGTTGATAACTTATAATCTATCGGAACTTGTGAAATCAGTACTGATTTGATAAGTAAAAAAATAATGATTGAATATTTCATTGACAATCTCCCGGGCAGGAGCTGGTATTTTCCAGACTTGATTCACATACACCATCCCCGCAACCATAGATAATAAGCTCAATATCATCTGCTATAATTGCTGTATCTGTATCTAGATCATGAAGTATAAACCTAAATATCGCTCTTCCTGTTCCACCACAATCGCTTAAAGAATGAAATGGAATTTGGGTAGAAAATACAAATTGATTTGAATTACTATTTGAAGGGATCCCATTTGCCCATTCAAAATAACTTTCAAATGCATTTGGATCAGGGGTTTCCTTTTGGGATCGATCACACACAGATGTTTGGGGGTTATCCATATGCATATAATCAGAATTGATCATTAATTCAATATAACTATTATCCAGATTCACGTTTTTATCAAGAAAAGTAGTTTTATTATAAATATCGATTACGGATGCTATATATCGAAACGCTTTTCCATTAATTGTAACAGAAATATCTAAGCTGTCAGGGTTTGTTTCATCCAACATAAAATTTCCTGCCATATCTATATTTGTTATTTCAGGATCAATATCAGGAAGAACTACTATATCTGCCGTTGTAAGAAGGGTGTAAATCCCATTAGAAGAAATTATATCACCATTTGTTCCATTATCATAGAGCTGAAAGGATTCACTATACTCATGGATATCATCCCCTATATAGGTCAATTCCATAAAAACTTCATGGATAAAATTTTGGGAATA
>JACNLQ010000031.1 GCA_014381415.1 Fidelibacterota bacterium | reverse complement strand
ATCTTGGAAAAGATTATGATGAAAAAGAAATACACACCCTCATCAAAGCAGCTGAAAATATAGAATTTGACCTAAACTTCAAATTATATCAGCTCTTAGAAGAAAAGTTATATTTAGAAACAGCCTACAACCAAGTACAAGAAAAAGCATCAGCGATGGAAAACGATGTAGCAGCTAAATTCCTCAGCTACCCAATCCCTAAAGCAATTGTAGAAGAGTGGAATAAGATTTGCCCCGCCGATTAGCATCCTTTTTACTATGACCAAAGCACCTTTAGATGATTGGAAAGAGGCTAGTCTAAGCCCTGAAGAATTAAGTCAAATATTTTCCGATAGTCCAGAGTTTAAATATGAAAGACGGGAAATAGAAGATTCTATCCTAGAAAAAATAACATCTGTATTAAAAGATTATCATCTTGATGAGGACGTTAGAAACAAGATTGAGTACCTTTCTTCAAATCTTTATCCTTATACTAAGTTAGATGATGTGGAACGTAAGAATCTTTCAAAGACTAACTTTCTGGAATATAGAACACGTATTGAAAATATAGAAACCCGTCTAAAGTCTCTATTAGGTAACCCCGACCTATATAGACATTTAAAGATAGATAGAGATTTTATATCTAAAAAATTGAACGCAATAATCCGTTTCCAGAATATAGATAAAAAACATAGAGCAGGCACGATGGAGCCTTTAGAGATACCCTTGAATGTACTATTTAATAGCCTTAAGTATGATGTAGGTATGAAGAAACATACTATAATCAATTATGTATATGAACTTTGTGTCAGCTTTGAGTTTGGTAATTTTGGTAGAAGGTCTGATGACAGTGATATTCAGACTTTATCAGATAAAGAAAAAAGAAAACAACTGAATGCTGATAAAAGAGAAGATATAGATGTAGTAGAAAAGTGGTACGATAGATATGGGTATAGCTCAATCCAGTTTATATTTATCTAATGACTAATAAGACCTCAATTTAAATCCTTACTGTCCCCAAGTATTCCGTTTAATTCTCCGGAAATTTCTCACTAAGAATAGGAGAATAATATGAAGAATACAAAAGGATTAACCCGGAACGAATTGGTAGCAAAAACTGGCTGCCCTTATTATACCATCACATATTTAATGATGACGGGTAAACTTCCCATATCCAAGAATTCAAAAGGGCGTGGCATCTCTACCATTTATCATCCAGATTCTATTCAAATCATAAAGGATTATTTGAATAGATAGTAATGGGATATACGCAAATACCTAACTGGTTGCTTGACTCCCCAAATGATTTAACCTGCGCTGAAGAGCGTGTTTTAATGCGAATATACAGGCTCACAATAGGTTATCATAGATATGAGTATAATATTAGTTATGCTAAAATAACGGAGATGTCAGGCGTTCAAAAGGTATCTCCAATTATGCAAAGTCTACGCAAGAAAGGATTTATTAATTATAACGCAAATAATGGTAAAATAAGTGAAATTAAAATACTAGAACCAGTAACCTCAGGTCATCACACCAGTAACCTCAGGTCATTACACCAATCACCTCAGGTCAACGGTTCACGACCAGCTAAAGAAACTATTAAAGATAATATAAATAAAGATATTTTATTTATAGAGTTTAAAAACAGGTACCCAGAGCTTAGATTTGATGAGACTGATACGTTAGATGCTTGGCGTACATTAACATTGCCGGATAGAAAGCTGGCTGTAGCAGTTATGGAGTACCAGAACAATAAATGGGTAGATACAGAGCCCAAATATATCCGTAAAGCTTCAAATTGGCTATTAAAACGCACGTTTGATGACGACGACATACGGAAACCATATGAGGATAAATTACGTCGTAAAAAAGAAAAGATTGAGCAGCAAAAATATCACCGGGAAGCTGAAGAGGATGCAGCGTCCACAGAGGAAATTAAAGAGATACTATTTGAGGCTAAGCGCCGGAAGTGCTCCTCTCCGTAATATATACTATACCCACCTCTCTATATTTTAAAGTCACCAAGGTCGAGGCTACTAAACTTAAGCAGCCGATACTAATTTATATGTAAATTAAAGTGATGGCGTATTGATGACATTTTAGTTGCTTCTTACCAATAAAAAAGCCCCTGAATTAACAGAGGCTTAATGGTGCGGGATGGACGAGACTCGAACTCGCAACGTCCGGCGTGACAGGCCGGTGCTCTAACCAGTTGAACTACCACCCCAATTTTAATGGCTAATTAACAATGAGATTTTGTCAATTAATTCTGCGATTGCATTTAATTAATCGCTGATAATTAATCATTGATAATTAAAAAACTAAGCTTTGTCTTTCGGTTTTACCAGTATTGCTGCAGGAATAATAACACAGTACCCCAATATTAAAATGATGGGGGATAGCTTCACTGATTGAAAACTTTCAGTTTCGCCGGTAGCCATTATCAAATAACCTATAATTATAACAAGCAGACCAATTCCAAAAAGCAGGTAATTAATTTTACCAAAAGACCAGGAATGAAATAATGTCTTATTATCTTGATTCCATTGTTTCACAGCGTATAAAATTAAAGTCTTGCAAAAAAACCAAACAACAATTATTCACGGAAAAATAAAATAATTCTAATCAATTGGAAGTTTTGAATACAGCCCGGTAATTTTTCCCTATATGACTGACGCTAAATTTGAAATTGATTATAAAATTAAAATAGGTGGGGGAATTACCTTGCTGGTTTTAATTGGGGTATTATTATTTTATTCCATTATTCTCGGATGGGAAATTGAATGTCAAGAACCTGGTGACCCCATAACCATCCCAATAGGTGCATCTGCCCAGTCCGTTGCTCACTTATTGAAGGAAAATTCTTGTCTCCAAAATGAATCAATCTTCAAACTTGCACTAACTCTCACCATGAAAAATAAGCGTATAATCCCAGGGCGCTATAATGTGAAAGGCATTTCATCAATTGGGCAATTGGTGAAAATGATTACCTCACAATCTTCAGACAGAGTGAAAGTCACACTCATTGAAGGGTGGTCGATGGATAGGTTTGCAGAAGAGTTAAATAAGAAACTCAAAATAGATACTTATGAATTTTCACGTCTCTGCAAAGATTTTAATTTTATTAATTCCTTGGGGATTGACGCACCCTCCTTGGAAGGGTTTTTAGCACCGGATACCTATATTCTATTGAGAACCTATACAGAGGAAAATATAATCCGGATATTGGTCAATCAATTTAATCATAATATGCAGCGGATAAAAGGTTCATCTCCTTCTGTGAAGCTGAATATGCGTGAAATTACTACTCTGGCCTCTATCATACAGGGTGAAGCCATGTATGAAGATGAAATGTCCACCATATCTTCTGTCTATAATAATCGACTTAAAAAAGGGATGCTTCTTCAGGCAGATCCCACAATTCAATATATTCTTCCAGGGAAACCCAGGAGACTGTATAATAAACATTTAAAGGTGGATGATCCCTATAACACCTATAAATATAAAGGCTTACCTCCAGGACCAATTAATAATCCGGGGTATTCTGCCCTATATGCTGCCGCACATCCCAGCCAGACTTCCTTTTTATATTTTGTTGCCGATGGGGAAGGTAGACATATTTTCAGTAATTCTAATGAGGAACATAATCAGGCAAAATTAATATTAAAACAAAATAGACTTAAAAAGAGGAAGCTTTGAATTTAGAAGAGTTAAATCCCCAACAACGAAAAGCCGTAGAAATAACGGGAGGCCCCGTCTTGATTTTTGCTGGCGCAGGCAGTGGCAAGACCCGCGTTCTCACCCATAAAATAGCCTATTTGGTGAATGAAATTGGCTTGCCGCCAGATAATATTCTAGCAGTAACCTTCACCAATAAAGCCGCAGATGAAATGAAACAAAGGGTGCAGGATTTATTGAATATGGATGTTTCCTCAATGAGTGTGGGTACCTTTCATTCCATTTCTGCCCGAATATTACGGAGAGAAATTCAACTATTGGGTTATAGCAATGATTTTGTTATTTATGATCAGGATGACAGCCGGGCGTTAGTCAAATCAGTTATAAAAGATCTTAATTTGGATGAAAAGTCATTCGTTCCAAAAGCAATACAGGCACATATCAGTAAAGCCAAAAATCAAATGATAACACCTGAATTATTTGCGAATTCGGTTGAGGGATTCCTGGATGAAAAAACAAGTGAAATATATTCACAGTATCAAAAAGCATTAAAAGCAAATAATGCTCTTGATTTTGATGATCTGCTCTTGAAACCCATTGAACTGTTCAAAGAGCACCCCGGGCGGCTAGAATATTACCAGAATAAATATCAGTATGTTCTAGTAGATGAATATCAAGATACCAATAAACCTCAATTTGAGTTTATACAAGCGCTCTCACGGGAGCATCGAGATGTTTGCGTAGTGGGTGATGATGATCAATCAATTTACAGTTGGCGGGGAGCTGATGTGAATAATATCCTCAATTTTTCAGATACTTTTGGAGAAGCCCATATAATTAAATTGGAACAGAATTATCGTTCCACCAAAAACATTTTGGAATGTGCTTGGGCAGTTGTTTCGAAAAATAATACTCGTGCAGAAAAGAAATTATGGACGGATAATAAGCAGGGTGAGAAACTGTCTGTAATTGAATGCCGGGATGAAAGAGATGAAAGTTGGAAAATATTAAAAATTATCCAGAATGAAACAGTTCATGGCAGTTTTGGATTTGACGATTTGGTGATACTCTATCGAACCAATGCCCAAAGTAGGGTTGTAGAAGATGTCCTCCGCAGGGAAGGGGTCCCCTATGAAATTATTGGAGGGATAAAATTCTATGCTAGAAAAGAGGTGAAGGATGTTTTAGCATATTTACGCCTAATAATAAATCCTACAGATGGAGTCAGTTTTGACAGAATTGTCAACTTTCCTGTTCGAGGTATTGGCAAGACAACCATAGAAAAAATACATTCTCACGCAAAGGAAAACGATTTATCCTACCTTCAGGTACTGGAAGATTTGGGAAATTTGTCTATTGGCGCAAAACAGAAGAAATCGCTTCATGAATTTAATCAGTTGATACATAAATTTAGAAATTCATATAAAGAGCAGAATGCTGCCAACATAACCCATGATTTACTTTTAGACATTGATCTCCAGAATTATTATGAAAATCAAAATACACAGGAAGCATTAGAGCGGTGGAATAATGTGGAAGAACTGTTGAACAGTATAACCGATTTTCATGATAACCGCAAAGAAAGTGGTCTGCGAGAATTTCTTGAAGAAGTTTCATTGCTCACGGACATTGACAGATGGAATGCGTCTGATAAAGCAGTAACTCTTATGACAATACACAGCGCCAAAGGCTTGGAGTTTCCAGTGGTTATGGTGGCAGGTCTGGAAGAGGGATTATTTCCATTGGGGCCTCAATCTTATGAAGTGGAGGAGCTGGAAGAAGAACGTAGGCTCTTTTATGTGGCAGTAACCCGGGCTATGAATAAAGTGTATCTCAGTCATGCCATCACACGAAGAAGATTTGGTGGGGCGCCTATTCCTACCACTCAATCTAGGTTCATTTCTGAGCTGCCGGAAAATCTAATAGAAGTAAAGGGGGGGCGGGAACAATCCACATTTTCAAAATCTTATAATGCGAAGCCATCTTTTCAACAAACACCTTCAAGTTCATCAAATTTAAGAAAAGGGGATCAGGTCTCTCATAAATTATTTGGTAAGGGAAGAATTCTGAATGTGGAAGGGGAAGGAGAATCAGCTAAATTAACCATCGTATTCTCAGGGAATGTAAGAAAGAAACTCATTGCCCAATATGCAAATTTGACTCCCCTGAAAACAGCTTCTTAGTAAAGAGTTAGCTCGCTGAAAGTTTAAAAACTTTCAAAAAAGTAATAAGGTTAACTATTTCTTCATTATATAGATTGTGGGGGCGAGGCACGCATTTATTTCATCAGTCCTTTATCTCATGGTAACAGCTGTAGAGAGCGATTCCCACTTCAACAAATGTCATAAACAGGTGTTATTTTATATTGTTAATCCTAATTTGTAGGTTTCAACAAGTATTTCATCTAATTCTGCATCTCCTTGATTTGTAAAAATTATTGCACCAACTTTTGTGGTTGGGTTAAATGCCATAATTGTAGCTACACCTTGCTCTCCACCATCGTGTCCCCATAGACCGTTTTCAGTATCCATAAGGAATAAATGTAATCCTACTTCATTATCCAATGATGGTATTTGAGGTGTTATCATTGAATCAATGGTATTCTGAGTTAATAATTCAAAGTTGTTAAATTTTCCGGCTTGAGTAAAAGCACTTAATAATTTGAACATATCTATTACTGTTGACCTAAGTCCACCATTAGGATAATCTGTAAAGGTATAATGTTCAATCGCTTCATATTGACCGTTTGCATAATTATAAGGCGTTACAATAGTTTGAGTTTGCGGAATTTCATCTAGTCGCCAAAAAGTATTGCTCATGCCCATTGGGTTAAAAATATTTTCTTTGCAATAGCTATTAAAATTCTGTCCTGAAATTTCTTCTACCAATAAACCAATAAGTGCATTCCCTTCATTAGAGTATTCGTATTCTGTTCCTGGTTCAAAGTTATAAAAATTCTCAGATGAATTATAATAATCACCTCCGTCAACTAAATAGTTTTCTAGGAAATCAGATAAAGTATTTGAAGGATCTGGATCTTTTCCATAATAATATTGATTATCTAAAGCACTCCCATCTGCTATTCCTGATGTGTGGGTTAAGAGCATCTGAAATGTGATATTTGTAGAGTAATTAGGGCTATTAACCTCAAAAGGTAGATAGTTGTTTATATTATCATTCAACGAAAATCTTCCTTTTTCATATAGTTGAAGAAGTGCAGTTGCTGTAACTACTTTTGATAAAGATGCTATTAGAAATAAATCGTTACTTGCTAATGTAGCACTTTGATCTAGATTAGATTTTCCTAAATAGTTCTCATACAATATTATGTTTTCCTCAAAAATCAAAATAGACATAGCAGGTATATTTTGTTGTTCCATTTCAATTTGAATAAAGTATTCAAAATCAGTGATATCTTTACAATTATCCGGTGTTGCATCACCACCACATACACCAGCACAGTCTACGATTGTAGTTGAGTTGCATTCGTTGTCACATCCACTCAATACTGCATTCCCGCCGCATTCGCCAGTACAATCATCTTCTACGATGCCATTGCAAGTACCTTCACAATCATAAGTAAATCCTTGATCTGTACATGCTTGACACTCTGATACTGAAGTGCTTCCCCCACATACACCAGCACAATCCTTATCAGCATTTTCTCCATTACACACTCCACAATCATCTATAATGGCAGTACCATTTGCAACACCAGCACAATCATAACAAGAGCCAGCCACATATCCGTCAATGCCATCGCAAACACCACAATCATCTAAAACTCCAGTTCCTCCTGAGGCACCTGCACAGTTTTCTTCTTCATATATTCCACACCCAACAATAAGTAATAATATAATTAGCCTGCGAATCATAAGGGGATTAAATCATTCTCCATAGTATTATTAAAACTACGATTACAGCAAATGGTCTCTTTAAATAAATCCAAATATTTCTAATTCTTTTAAGATGAAATAAATGTAATATGGGGTTCATTATATTCCTATATTTATTGTTTACGATGTATCATTGATTATAAAATATATTCTCTTTATTTTCCTGTAAATTAGGGATTATTTATTGGAAATTCAAAACAGGAAGGTTGGAAAACCAATTATGAAAATTATTAGTTTGAACGTTAAATAACCGGTATCCACCGGGTATCCCGTTTAATGTATAATATCTGATTATGGTTTTTTTACACATTCATGAAACCCATTCTCAAAGGAACGCTTTTCAATCAAACATAAGATATATAATCAGGTTGATAGGCTTCTTCCCGTAGGGTTTGTTCGATATTCTCAGGTCTCGGTACTTGAGCTAATTGATGATCAAATGCATACTCAGCAATGGCAGTGGCAATTTTAATAGATATTTCCCTAATATTAGTTAAGGGTGGATAGAGTCTTCCTTCTTCAAAATCTGATTGGCTGACCATATTACCTAGGGTTTGAGCCGCAATAATAAACATTTCATCCACCACTCGAGATGATCTTGAAATAACAGTCCCAAGCCCTAAACCTGGAAAAATATAAGCATTATTCCCCTGCCCAGGATAAAACGTTTTACCCTCAAATT
>JACNLQ010000050.1 GCA_014381415.1 Fidelibacterota bacterium | reverse complement strand
CACTCCTTGGCCTTTTTAGCACCCTCTTCTTCAGTAGAGGTAATCATGACCAATGATACTCCTGTTGCTGGATTCCAGTTTGATATTACTAATTTGACCATAACGGGTGCTTCTGGTGGTAGTGCAGAATCAAACGGGTTTATGATTTCTACCAGTGGTTCTACGGTAATTGGTTTCAGTTTAACTGGTGCAACTATTCCTGCAGGATCAGGTGTACTGGTGGATGTTGCATTTGAGAATATGGGCGATGAAGCCTGTCTTGCCAATGCAGTTCTTTCAGATGCTAATGGTAATGCGCTGGATGTGGATTTAAATGAAGGCAGTTGCTTTGGTGGTATTGTACTGCAATGTGAAGACCCATCAGCCTGTAACTTTATGGAAAATGGTGATTGTGACTATGGTACTATGTGTTGGGATGGCAGCTACGAATGTGATATTGCTGACTGCCCTGGTGATGACCCTGTATATTCCTATAATGTATATAGAGATGGTTCATTACTTGCCAACGGTTTAGAAAATGCCGGCTATGTTGATGGTGGATTAGGCTACTCTGAATCTCATTGCTATACGGTAACCTATACAAATAATTTGGACGGTTCTGAATCTGATCATTCAGATGAAGCTTGTGCAACTACCAACGAAATGACAGATGTTTATGGTTGTATGGATGAATCTGCATGTAACTTTGATCCCGATGCGACTATGAACGATGGAAGTTGTGAATTTTATGATAATTGCGGAACTTGTGACGCTGACCCAACCAATGACTGTGAGCAGGATTGTGCAGGTGAATGGGGTGGTGATGCAGTTGAAGATGATTGTGGTATTTGTGATGGTGACAACTCTTCCTGTGCTGATTGTGCCGGTGTACCTAATGGTGACAGTGTATTAGATAATTGCGGTTCCTGTGATGCTGATCCAACCAATGACTGTGAGCAGGATTGTGCAGGTGAATGGGGTGGTGATGCAGTTGAAGATGACTGTGGAGTCTGTAATGGAGGAAATGTAAACCAGGATGAATGTGGTGTATGTTTTGGTCCAGGACCTGAACAAGAATGCTGGGATGAATCTCTAGAATGTAGCGAGACTGATTGTCCAGACACACCACCAAACTATCCTGATTGGCAGGACAATCCTGGTGGATATGAGCATACCGCTTCTATGACTGCTGTAGTTAGCCTTGAAGGTGAACAGATGGGGGATGCAGGTGATCTACTGGCTGGATTTGACTCTGATGGGAATGTCCGTGGATTGGCTGTGAAGCTGAATATCCCCGAAGATTTCCCAAGTGAATACGCTGGTACAATCTTGTATGAAATGCAGATTCGTAGTAATGCAGATGGTGATAATATTTCCTTTAATTACTATGATGCCTCCGATGATATGGTATATGATATCGCTGAGGGATATACATTTGTAATTAATGATATTATAGGTAATGCAATCACTCCACACGAACTGAATATCACAACAACAGTTGATATATCAATTGGCATGGGTGCAGGATGGAATTGGTTCTCCATTAATGCTGAATCAGATGATATGAGTTTAAGTAATGTATTGTCCAATTTGGCATCTGCAGAAGGTGATTTTATTAAAAATCAATCAGCATCAGCAGAATACTATGATGGATTTGGCTGGTATGGTTCACTTGATAATTTGAATTTAACTTCTATGTATAAATTGGATTTAGCAAATTCAGGAACATTAGAGTTTACTGGATATCCTGCTGATCCACTGATTACACCTATAAACCTTATTGATGGATGGAACTGGATTGGATATGTTCCCCAAAATGCTGGTGGAATAGGTGAAGCTTTAAACTCAATTGGTGACAGTGGAGTATTTATCAAGAACCAAACCGCATCAGCTGAATACTATAGTGATTTTGGCT
The DNA here is from genome assembly GCA_014381415.1 of Fidelibacterota bacterium. Classification (GTDB taxonomy): domain Bacteria; phylum Fidelibacterota; class Marinisomatia; order SCGC-AAA003-L08; family D37C17; genus D37C17. The sequence continues at coordinate 36,538 of JACNLQ010000050.1, read as the reverse complement.
GGTATGGTAGTCTTGATACAATGTACCCAGGAGATGGTTTTATGTTTGAAGTGAGTGGTGATTCAGAACTTATCTATCCTGACTTTGAAGATGATGGCGGTCTTGTTCGTGTATTTGAGAATAAGGAACTTCCTTTAAAGATATCTGATTGGGTGGTGAATCCCCATGCTTATGAGTTTAATGGAAGCATTACCATGAGTATTGACGATAATAAAGGTGTTGAAGGTGATCATATTGCAGTATTTGTAAATGGTGAGTGTAGAGGTATTGCTGAATGGAGAGATTTCCCATTTGATGACACCGATTCTGGCATATATATCCTCATGGCCTATAGTGATTATGAAGATGGTGATATGCTTACCTTTAAATATTTCAATTCTTTAGAAAATGAAATTATCACCTACTCTGAAAGTATTGAGTTTATTTCAGATATGGTAATTGGTGATGGATTTAATTCTTTCGGATTGAGTCGTAAAGCATTACCAGCTCCTGTGGAATACAGCCTTAGTGATGCCTATCCGAATCCGTTTAATCCAACTACATCATTGTCATTCAGTGTTCCAGTTGAAAGTCATATTAGCCTGAAAGTTTATGATATGGCTGGTCGTTTGGTCCGTACGTTGGTTGATTCGAATTTGAAAATGGGGTATCATAATTTGGAATGGAATGGATTGGATAATTCTGGACACGCAGTTTCATCAGGAATGTATATATATTCACTTAGGGGTGAAGGTGTATCCATAACCAAGAAAATGGTGATGATGAAATAACATGTAATGGGAAATTGTGATTAAATAAAAAACCCGCAGAAAAGCGGGTTTTTTATTATTTATATTATTGCTGAGAATTTAATTACATACTGAATCGTTCCAGTTTTAGTCGTTCTTCTTTTCTCTCTTCTCTACCAACTGGGTCTGGGTGAGGGATGGATTCTAGTAGTGTTTTAGTATAATCATGCTGAGGGTCAGAAAAAACCTTTTCGGTATTACCATATTCTACAACCTCACCGAGGTACATCACTGCAATTTCAGTAGAGATATGTTTCACGACCGATAAATCATGGGCAATAAATAAAATAGTTAAATTAAATTCTTCTTGCAAGTCCATCATTAAATTGATAACCTGAGCTTGAATTGATACATCCAATGCCGAGACAGGTTCGTCCGCAATCACTACTTTTGGATTTGTTGCAAGGGCTCGTGCAATAGCAATTCGCTGTCTTTGACCACCAGAAAACTCATGGGGATATCTATTTGCCTGTTCTTTATTTAGTCCAACTTTGTTAAGCAGCCAAGCAACTCTGTCTTGTTTTTCTGTTGTTGACGATGAGGTATTTATATCCAATGGTTCTTTAATAATGTCTCCTACCAGCATTCGGGGATTTAATGAAGAATAGGGATCTTGAAAAATCATCTGTACATCAGAACGATATGCTTTTACCTGAGATGGTTTAAGATTTAATACATTAATGGCATTATCTGTTTGGGGATACAATATAATATCACCATGCACCCTAACATCTGGTGCAGTTAGTTTCAGAACATTAATAATTGCCTTACCCAATGTTGATTTGCCCGACCCTGATTCGCCAACGATACCGATTGTTTTTCCACTCATGATATCTAAGTCCACATTATTCACAGCATGAACCTGTGAAACTTCATGTTGAAAGATTCCACCAAAAACGGGAAACTCAACATTCAATTTTTTTATTTGAAGAATTATATCACTCATGATAGCAATCCCGGGTGTACCCGTGCCCAATGGTTATCAGAAACTTTAATGAGGTCAGGTTCCTCCTTGGTTCCTTTGCAGGCACAATCCTCTGGTTCAAATCGGGAGCAAAGTTTACACCCCTCACCCATTTCCAAAATGGAGGGAACCATTCCTTTTAGGGATTTTAATCTTCTCTCTTTTATTTCGAGTTTAGGAATTGACTCCATTAATGCTATTGTATAGGGATTCACAGGATTGGCAAATAATTCGTTTATACCAGCAATTTCCTGAATTTTACCGCCATACATAACAATTACTCGGTCACAGGTTTCAGCAATAACTGCAAGGTCATGGGTAATTAATAAAATTGCTGCATCATCCCTCTTTTCTTTTAAGCCCATCATGAGGTCTAAAATCTGGGCCTGGATAGTAACATCCAGAGCGGTGGTAGGCTCATCTGCAATAAGCAGGGCAGGGTTACACAATAATGCCATTGCAATCATTGCCCGTTGCCTCATTCCTCCAGAAAATTGATGAGGATAATCATTCATTCGTTTATCAGGGTTTGGAATACCTACAGAATTAAGCATATCAATGCTACGCAAATTTGCTTCCTCCCAAGTTAAACCCTCATGTTCAATGAGGACTTCATTCATCTGCATGTTTATTTTAAAAACGGGATTTAAAGAAGTCATAGGTTCCTGGAATATCATTGCGATTTCTTTTCCCCTGTATTCTTTCATCTCATCATAGCTTAAATCCAGAAGATTAAGTCCCTTAAACAGAACTTTACCGTCAACAATATCACCAGGCGGATTGGGAATGAGCCGATTTATAGATAAAGATGTTACAGATTTCCCTGAACCAGATTCGCCCACTATTCCCAAAACCTCACCTTCATAAATATCAAAGTTTACACCATCTACAGCTTTTGCAGTTCCCGCTTCCGTATAGAAGTATGTCTTTAGATTTTCTATTTCAATTAATTTTTTCATTACCGCAACCGTGAATAAATTTTGGGGTCAAATGCTTCTCGTAATCCTTCTCCAATAAATACGATGCATAAAAGTGTGAAAAACTGAGCCATAATTGGAGAGAAAACCATCCACCATTTGGTAATATTGGATAGCCCTACATACAGAATTTGTCCCCAGCTTGGTGTAGGTGGCGCAAGACCAAAACCCAGAAAATCAAGACTCACCAAAACAAGAATACCTCCCACAATTGAGAATGGAAAATAGGTAATCACCGGTATAAGTGAATTTGGAAGTATATGCTTAAATATTATTTTGGTATGACTTTGTCCCATGGAAATTGCAGCACTCACATAATCCTTCGATTTTTCCCGATAGAATTCGGCTCTCATATAATAGGTTAAAAATATCCAATTTACCATTGTGTAAATGAATATTAGAAGTGTAAATGAAGGTTTAATTATTGAACTAATAATGATGACAACAAATAATAAGGGTAAAGATGACCAGACCTCAATGAGTCTTTGAAAGAAAAGATCAAATTTCCCTCCAAAATAACCCATGGCTCCGCCAATACTAATCCCAATTATATAATTCAAAATTGTTAATATAAATGCAAAAGAGATGGAAATATTAAATGCATAACACATTCGTGCAAGAACATCCCTGCCCGTATTATCAGTCCCGAGCCAATGGGTAGATGATGGTGGTTCATACATTCTATTTTCATTATTGGTAATATCTTCAAAAGGATTGTACGGATATAATGGCATTATGAGCCAGTTATCTGAATCCTCCCAACTTTTCTGTAAAAGTCTAAAATTAGCAGCACCGGGAATATCTTGACCAAACAATTCTCCGTCATAATAAGTTGAAACCCATGGTATAACTTCACTAAATGCGGGAAAGTAATATTCCCCTTCATATTGTACTACTAAAGCTTTACTATTGATGAAAAGAGGAAGAAATAATGAAAGAATATAGAGGGTGGTAATTAAAATAAAGGAGTAGTAGCCCCTTTTTAAAGATTTAAACTTTCTCCATCTTTTATGGTTGATGGATTCTGATTTGATTATTTGATTATTCATTTATTTGAACCGTATTCTGGGGTCAACCGCAGCAAGGGCTAAATCTGAAAGTAAATTAGCAATCAGTCTAATAATAACAGCTATTACAAGAAATCCCATTGTTATAGGGTAATCTCTATCCAGTATTGCCTGGAAGCCCATTTTTCCAAATCCATTGATATTAAAGATCATTTCAATGAAATAAGATCCAGCGATTATGGTTGCAATAATATATCCAATTCCTGAAGCAATTGGGATTACAGAATTTCTCACCGCATGAACCCAAATAACTCTTTTCTCAGACAGACCTTTTGCAAAAGCTGTTCGGATATAATCCTGGGACAAATTATCCAAAAGACTATTTTTCATTAAGACAGTGAGGGTGGCAAAGCTGCCTATAGTCCAGGCAATAATTGGGAGGATTACATGATGTAGCTGGTCAAGTACTTTTTCAAAAAAACTAAGATTCACCCAAATTTCTTGGGGTGAGTGAAGACCACCCAATGGAAATACATCCCAGAATGAACCGCCACCAAATAAAACCAATAGCACACCACCAAATGCCCAGCCTGGAATAGAATATGCCATAAAAACAACTGCGCTGGAAATAAGGTCAAATGTAGAACCATGGGAAAGAGCCTTTTTTATTCCCAATGGAATACAAACTAAATATGCGATGAGCCAGCCTGATAGTCCCAACAAAATAGATACTTTAAATCGGGGTTTCATGACTTCAATTACGGGTTGTTGGTAGGTATATGATTTTCCTAGATTGCCAGTTAAAACACCAGAGTACTCTGTTTCATATATGGTAGCTTCTAATTTAGAAATATCGGAAAGTTCACCATTGTTTTTCAACTCATCAAAATTAGTAATTTCTTCATCAGAAATATCCATATCGAAACGAGCAGTCCATAGTTTACTAATATTCCCTTCTTTATCATACACCTCAAGCTTGGCACCATTTTTCCGAACATAGGCATACCGTCGTTTTCCCATATTTTTCTTTACTTCTATGTCACCAATTTTAAAGGCGAGATTTCGATGTTTGATTTCTCTTTTCCAAACGCCCAACCAAATGAGGTATCTTTGCCAGATAGGTTTATCAAAGCCATAAAACCTTTCAAGTTCCTTTAATGCTCTTTTTGGAAGGAGAGTACCTGCACCTGATGAACCATTGGAAGTTGCTCCACCTTCTCCACCGCCTTGGGAAGATCCCATTTGAATTTGTTGGATAGTTTTTTCTAAGGGTCCGCCTGGTGCCATTTGAAGGATTATAAACACTAAAAGTGTTGCCCCCAAAAAAGTTGGAATCATTAACAGTAACCGTCGAATTACATAATTAAACATGGATTAGTTATTATTTTTCATCCAATTGGGCCAAAATTTAATGTCCACATCCCCAATGGGAAGGGAGGTATCATTAACCATAGCTTTTTCTAATTGAGCTTCTTTTTCAGGGTCAAACCACCAAAGGAAAAATATGGATTCTCTGTTACCTACAAATCGGTCCACCATATATTCAGGGTAACCAAAATTATCCCAATATAAAAATCGTCGATAAAGCCTTTTAATCCCAAATGAAAGATGGTGGGTTTTACTTGCAATATAATCAATTTCTTTTCCAATCTTTATTCGTTTTTCTAAATCGAATTCAAAATTATAGTCTTTAATAAGTTTATCCACCCTATCGTTTTTAAATCCATAAAAGTTGTTATTATCATTCATATCGGCTAAGTCGGATCTAAAGGAATGCTCAATACTAGGGTGAACTCCTCCTGTAAAAGCATGCATATTGATGGTGAAATTTCGTTCTTGTAGATTCTTCCATTGGGTGGTTCCATCCATATTTACAATTTGCATATCCATTCCAAATTGTTTAAGTTTATTTTGGACAGGAGTTACCATATACGCATGTGTTTTTTGAATATTTATATTAAAACTAAGAGGAGTACCTTCATTATTTATTAAAATACCGTCTTCATTTTTCTTTTCAAAACCAGCAAGTTTTAAATAATACAATGCAGAGTCTGCATTAAACAGATATTTGGGATTATCAAAATTTTCGTATAGAGTGCCCGAAAACCAGGAATGCATCATTTCATATTCATTATAATACATTTTTTCATTCATTTCTTCTCTATCATATAAGAAGCCAAATGCATGTCTAATATTTATATCGTTAAAAGGAAACTTTCTCATATTAAAACCATAGCCAGAGGTGCCGGATGGTTTATTAGAGAATATACGGTGCTTCTTCATCCAGCCCTTTTTAATTGATTCCATTTTTTCTGGGACACAGTCCTCAACCCATCTTGCAGACCGTGAAACTTCAAAATAGTCAAATTCTCCTTTTTTAAATTTTTCAAAGGGGAGAGAAGCATTATCTTTAATAACAAACCAACTGATTGCATCAAAGTTAAAACGATACCTATTTTGAATATGATCTTTTGCCCAAAAATTATCCCTTCTGGTAAGCTTATAACTTTCCTGATTTACAATGTCTTCATTCTTGAGGATATATGGTCCTGAATTTGGCATCATGCTAAATTGATATTTTTCTAGATATTCTGAGCCGTCAACTTGGTCAACGTAGTAGGCAGGTAAAATACTCATCCCTGCAGCAAAAATTTGAAAATTTCTCCATTCTGCATTTTTTGCTTCAACACTTACTATATACATGCTTTCAGCTATAGGTTCTTCAAATTTTCCAAATGAAACTTGTTGAGAGGGATCTAAAATGGTTTCATCCATACGTAAAAACCAGGTAGCTACTACATCATCGGCTGTTACCCGCCGTCCATCTGTCCATCTGGCATCAGGATTTATTCTAAACCAAAATTTTTGCTTATCATCAGAAATTTTCCAATGGCTGGCAAGGCGGGGTACCGTAGGCTCATAAGTAAGGGGATGTAATTCAAGAAGGGTTTCATAACATAAAATTTCTATCCAATAATTTTCAAGATAATTTGCCTCCTTTCCAAAAAGACGCATTGTAGCAGGGAAACGGCTTGCATAATCATGTAAAGTACCACCTTTAGCGGCATTTTCATCGCCGAAAAATTTCACGTCATCACCTGAAAAATATTGTGTTTCATACCCCAATGATTCAGCTATTTTTTCAAAGCCATTACCACCATCTTCTGCTGAAACGGTTGGATCTGCCCCAGGGGGAACATTTACATAATCAAATTCAGCTGATAAAAAGCTGAAAATAAATATTATTGATGTGATTAAATAAAATTTGTATTTACTCATTAGATACTCCGATTAATTGTTACTATTTTGGCTTGACGAAAACAGCCCTAAAGTTACTGATTATTCACGGTTTGAACCGTGAGGTATTTTGTTGATTAAATCCTTTAGGAGCTATTTGGTATTATAGCTACCTATCCATCAACTGTTTATAGACTGCAATAATGAAAATGGATAATATGATGCCACCAGACATACCTTCAAATATCATTATAAATTTTCCAAGGAGGTTTATAGGCACAATTTCTCCGAATCCAACTGTGGAAAAAACAACAACACTGAAATAAATTAAATTCCCGAATGTTTCTAATAACCCAAAATTATCTATATATTGAAATCCAAGTTTTAAGTCGCCATACTGAACACCGGCCACTCCAAAAAGAATAGCACAGGCAATAATTACTGCATTAACCGTATAGAAAATATTCCCAATTTTTTCACCATATCCAGTGGTGAGGTAGGCAATTTTTGAAGCAATTCTCAGGGGTGAAAACAGTGGTAATTGCTTTCGTTTGGTTGTCATTTCTCTAAGAAAAACTTGACCGACATCTTCCCCTAAAGTTTGGGCTTGCAGGTTAATTTTTAAATTTCGATAAACATCCTCAGCCTCTTTATATTTTTCAATAGCAGTTTGCTTATCTCCAATACTTGTCGCTTTCTCAGCATCAATTTCATTTATAACTTTATAATCATCACCCCAGTCAATATTATTAAACTTTGCTCCGGCAAAATCTACACCTAATAAATTACAATTTCTCAAATTTGCAGCTTTTAAATTTGCACCTTCAAAATTGGCTTTAAATAAATTTGATCCCTCTAAATTCACACCGTATAAGCTTGCCCCAGAAAAGTCTGCTCGGGTTAAATCGGTATTTGATAAATCGGCATTCACAAGATTAGCATTTCTCATATTTGCAAATTTTAATTGAACACCTGATAATGATACTCCTTCCTTATACAGGGCTTCAATTTCTTGTTTGGTATTTTCATCTGCTTTGTAATCAGAATTTAGAAATTTATCTTTACTCATCATTATCTCCTTCTGTCAATTTAACAATTATTGAAATAACCTCTGAATATCATTTACCATAATAGTAATAAATAACAATAATAATAGAAATAGTCCAGCTTGCTGAATACCCATTTTCACTTTTAACGGTAAATCTTTACGTATAATTCCCTCTACTAAAGCGATAACTACATGGCCGCCATCCAATCCCGGGATTGGAAGAATATTAATAAACCCAAGGTTTATACTGATAAATGCCATTAATCCAAGTAGGGCGTCTAAGCCAGCGGATGCTGTTTCGCCAGCTATTTTTGCAATCATTATAGGACCAGCCATTTCTTTAATGGACACATTGCCTTTAAAAAGTGCTAACAAACTTCGATAGGTTAAATTTAGGAAATAATATGATTGGTTTATTCCAGCCGAAAAAGATTCAATAAGCCCTGCCTCACGATGATTGAGGATGGGCATAATACCAATCATACCCCGCTCAACCAATTCATCACCAAGTAATTGAGGGGTGGATTCGGTTGTGATAATGTCAGTCTTAATTTCACCATTTCGTATCCAACTGATTTGAATTTCTTCCTTGGGGTGGTTATGGATTTCCTTTGTCATTGCTTCCCAATCAGCAACTTGAATACCATTAACAGAAAGAATTTCATCATTTTCCTGTAAACCTAATATATCAGCAGGATATTCAGGATATACATTTCCTACAATTGCCCGGGGGTCAGGGTCGTCAATTCCATTATGATAGGTAAGGTGGGCAAAAATGAAGATGGCTAATAAAAAGTTCATTAATACACCCGCGGACATTATCCAAATTTTCTGAAACATATTTTTTGACTTAAATTCATCAGGAGCTCCAGTAGTTTCGACATCCATAGATTCATCAATAATGCCGGCAAGTTTTACATAACCGCCTAAGGGAAAAAGTCCAATGCCATATTCGGTTCCCTTATACATTTTTTTCCAGCCGAGACCAAAAAAGTTGAATCCCAGATAGAATTTTTCTACTCTTACTCCTACGGATTTAGCTGCCAGGAAATGGCCCATCTCATGAAAAAATACCAAGACGCCAATGACAAAAATGAATGAGAAAATTGTAATAATCATAAAATAGATAGCCTATGCATAGGTAGTAATTTGTTCGTGAATAAATTGGGTAGTCCAATTACTTAATTCTGAAATCGCTTTCAAATCAGGGTTGGCGACCCAATCATGTTGGCTAATTGCATCTTCAATAAGCATTGGTATTTGGGTAAATGGAATTAGACCATCTAAAAAAGCAGCCACCACATTATCATTTGCAACATTTAAAACAATGGGGGAGGATCCTCCTTTTTCCAATGCTTCATATGCCAATCGAATACAAGGAAATTTATCTAAATCTGGATTCTCAAAGTGCAGTTCACCTATTCTTGCCAAATCCAGATTTTCCCAATTGGCAGAGGAGTGGTTTGGGTATGTAAGAGAATACTGAATTGGAATTTTCATATCTGGCACACCCAATTGCGCTTTTATTGACCCATCAACAAATTCAACCATGGAATGAATGATAGATTCAGGATGAACAATAATATCAATTTGGGCGGAGGTAACTCCGAAAAGCCAATAGGCTTCTATTACTTCCAAGCCTTTATTCATCATGGTAGCTGAGTCGATGGTTATTTTATTTCCCATATCCCAGTTTGGATGTTGTAAGGCTTGTTCCAAAGTAATACTGCTAAAATCTTCTTTTGGATTTGTACGAAATGGACCTCCAGACCCCGTGAGGATCAGTCGTTTTATTTGATTATTTTCTTCACCTTTGAGACATTGCCAAATGGCACTGTGCTCACTATCTACCGGAAATAAATTGCATGAATTAGATTTTAAAAGGTTATTAATAATCCCACCTGCCATTACCATAGATTCTTTATTTGACAGGGCAACATCAACGCCATTTTTCACAGCTTCGATGGTAGGCTCCATACCAGCGGCACCCACTAATCCGTTCATAACCAAATCCACATCATTTCTACCGGCTAAAGCCAATAAAGCATTTCTACCAGAGGTTATGGTGATGTCAGTACCTTTCAATAATACTTCTAACTCCTCACGATAATTTTCTTGAACTATACAAATGGCATCAGGATTATACTGTAATGCCTGCTCTGCTAATTGTTTAATATTTTTATTTGCAGTGAGGTATTTTACATCATATTCACCAGGAAATGTGTCAATAACCTGTAATGTCTGCACGCCAATTGAACCGGTTGAACCTAAGATTCCTAATGATTTCATAAACTTACACTCACTAATAGAAATGGGGAATAATTAAAGCTCGGGGTAAAAAAGGCAATTGCTCCAGGCTGTAAATACAAATCTTTTAAAAACTTAATTTTAGTTGAAACTAAAACGGTATTTCTTTCCCATGATTGAGTGAAGAGTTTATTCCAGCAAACATTTAAATTAAAACTTCCAATTTGGGCAGCCTCAGTAACAGAAAAGCTGAACCACCGTGATCCACCACCTTCACTAAAACGATATCTATGTACACCAACTTGAATTATATTAGTTGAAAATTTTAACAGTTTTAAATCTGGGATATATCCAATTAGGATATGGTGATAAAGGGACAGGTCATTATCAATATTCCGAGGAGAAAGAACCCCTCCTATTAACAGGTTGCGAGTGGGTTGTATTTGCAAACCGCTCACAGGGTTTACACCATTTTCATTCTGTAATCCTCCCAGATGAAGCATGGGCTTGGAGCCCGGTGCAAGCTGAAAGGGAATAATACTGGACTCTGCCGCAAAGGTTGCATCAGAAACACTGAAAAGAAAATTAACAAAAATAATTAGGAGTTTATACCGCATTGAATTTTAAACCAATCCTCTTTCGCTATTATCAATAAATTCCAGGATTTGATTTATTTCGGGTAATGCGTTAAATTCATTCTTAATTTGGGATACTGCCTGACTGCGGTTCAAATCTGACTGATAGATGAATCGATATGCCTGTTTAATTTGCTTTCTCACTTCAGGGGCAAAATTGTTTCTGCGTAATCCAACAGAATTCAACCCACTGAATTTCAACGGATCACCCATTGCCAAAATAAAAGGAGGGACATCTTGCACAATCCTGAAACCCCCACCAATAAATGAAAAATCTCCAATTTTACAGAATTGATGTACCGGGGTCATGCCTCCAATAGTCACATGATTCCCGATGTCAACATGGCCACCCAGTTGAACTCCATTAGCTAAAATACTATAATCACCGATTACACAATCATGGGCAACATGCACATACGCCATTAGCAGGCAATTATTTCCAATTTCACTTTTACCACTTTCTTTGGTACCTCTGTTAAGGGTACAGAATTCACGTATTGTGGTTGAACTGCCAATGATGAGTTCTGACTTTTCTCCCCCAAATTTTAAGTCCTGAGGAATTTCACCCACTACTGCTCCATTAAAAATCTTACAATCTTTTCCAATGGTAGTGTACGATTTAATATGAGCATGAGCATCAATCCATGTATTATCACCGATGGTGACATCCTTTTCAATAATTGCAAAAGGACCAACATAGACATTTTTCCCGAGAATCGCAGAAGGATCGATTAAGGCTGCATTTGAAATAGTGCGGGTAATTTTAGTTTCTCCTATCTACAACTGAAGCCAGCATTTCAGCTTCTGCAACAATAGTATCATTTACTTTTGCAGTACCACTAATTTTGCAGGTGCCAAGGCGAAATTTATCCAATGTGACCTCAAAATGCATTTGATCCCCTGGCGTGACTGTTTTTTTAAATCGACTTTTATTTATACCAGTAAAATACATCAATTTCGATTCAGGATTATCAATGCTGTTTAAAACCAGAAATCCACCTGCTTGTGCCATAGCTTCTAAAATGAGTACTCCGGGAAAAACTGGCTGTCCGGGAAAATGCCCTTGAAAAAATGGTTCGTTAATAGTTACATTTTTCACTGCATGTACAATTTTACCCGGGTCCAGAGCCAAAATTCTGTCAATGAGTAAAAATGGATAGCGGTGGGGAAGTATTTTCATAAGAGACTCAATGTCAAATGTCATTTGAGGTTCTTCCCTCTGTTTTTTTCTCAGGGCTAATTTTTTAGAGTAAGTCTTTTTAATTTTTTTCACCAATTCTACATTGGTGGCATGCCCGGATCTGGCAGCAATTATATGCCCTCTAATTGGAATTCCCAGGAGTGCAAAATCCCCAATGAGATCTACAACCTTATGTCGAACCGGTTCATTATTAAATCGCAGCTCTGTCCCATTTAAAATACCATTTTCTCCTGTGAAAAAGTTCCCTTTAAAATTAAATAACTTTTTCAGGTCATTCAGTTCTTTTTCTTCAACTTCTTTATCTACAAAAACCACAGCGTTGTCCAGACTCCCACCCTTTATAAGACCTGAATTATTTAATGCGATAATTTCAGAGAATAGGCAAAAAGTTCGAGACGGAGCAAATTGTTCAACAAAATCCTCTTCCAAGGAATACATTGCTGTATATTGCGTACCTAAGGATTTTACCTTATAATCGGTCATAAAAGTAACCCTGAATTTATCAGAAGGGAGAATATGAATATCAACTTCCCTTGCAGGGTCTGTGTAGGTTATGGCCTTATCTATTATCAATTCGTCTCTCAGGGCATCCTGGGTTTTAATACCGGCTTTCATTAATACATCTACAAATGGGATAGAAGAGCCATCCATTACGGGGGGCTCTTTTTCGGTTAATTCAATTAGAATATTATCAATTTGAAGTCCAAAAACTGATGATAAAATATGTTCAACAGTATGGATGCGAAAATTATCCACACCTATAGTTGTCCCTCGGGAAATGTCAATTACATGGTCAATGTCTGCCACTATCTCAGGGCAGTTATCCAAGTCCAGGCGTTTGAATCGTATTCCAAAATTTTCTGGAGCTGGTTTAAAGGTTGCTGTTGATTCTACTCCGGTATGGAGTCCAATACCACTAATGCTTATGTCTTTTTTTATTGTAGTTTGTCTAGAATGTTGCTTATTTGATATCAATAGAATTATCCTCGGTAATGGGGAGTGTTTTTTCTAATTTACGAATTCGGTTTAAAATATCGGGAAGCTGATTAATTATTACATCCTGACGGAGTCTTTCTTTATGATGTCTTGCTGGAACTCCTGACACAAAAGAACCAGAGTCAATGGATTGAAATACTGCTGATTTAGCTGCCACGATTGAGTCTGCTCCAATTGTTAAATGACCGATTATTCCTACCTGACCTGCTAAAGCAACATTATCTTTTAACGTAGAACTTCCAGCAATACCCACTTGACCGGCAATCGCACAGTTTTCCCCAATTTGAACATTGTGGGCAATGTGGATGAGATTATCCATCTTGGTACCCTTCCCAATTATGGTATCTGTTAAAGTACCTCTATCAATACAGCAGTTGGGTCCCACCCAAACGGAGTCTTTTAATATAACACGTCCAATGTGGGGTATTTTATGATATGTATTTTTATCTTTCACTAATCCAAAACCATCTGTGCCAATTACAGATCCAGAATCAATAATACATTGTTTCCCAATTATTACATCATGGTAAATACTCACATTAGAGTAGATGATGGTTTTAGTATTAATTGTGGTGTTTTTTCCTATAAATGATCCTGCCCCTATTTGGACATCGTCACCTATGACAACATTATCTTCCAAAACTGCATGAGGAGCAATATTAACATTTTTTCCAATTTTAGCCGTTGGAGAAATGATGGCGCTGGAATGAATCTGTTCTTTTGGTGGCTCCTGGGGATAGAATAAATGAATGACCTCAATAAAACTAATTGCCGGATTTTCAACATGAATGAGCGTTTTATCACCTTTATCCATGGTGAAATCTTTAGTCACCAGCATAGCTTCGGCTTTAGATTTATGGAAATATTTTGTATACTTGTCCGAACCAATATAGGATAAATGACCGGGACAGCTGTTATTCAGATCACAGACGCCCAAAATGGAAAGATCTGGGTTACCATCTATAGTACCGTTTACAGTTTCTGCTATTTGAGAAATAGTAAACAAAATTATTCCGTTACTGAGCCAGTTGCTTTTGCGAGTTCATCCATCACATCTTCTGTGAGATTATGTGAATCCAATGCATATAATAATGCACCGGACATTGCATCCAAAATAAAATCATACCCTCGTTCGCTGCCAACTTTTTGGATTGCGTCGTCAATTTTTGCCAAAACAGGTTTTAATAATTCATTTTGAGTTCTATAGATTTCTCCTTCAGGACCAAATTTATCTAATTGAAATTTTTGGACAGATTTTTCCTTGTTAACAATTTCATTCTCTTTTTCATTCCGGCGGGAATCACTCATAAGGAGCCGTTGTCTGTCATAATCCTGTTTGAGACTATCTAGACTATAAACAAGCTCATTAAATTCTGATTCCAATCGTCTCTGTTCCTTTTCCAAATCAGCCTTAACCTGTCGAACCTCATCAAAATTATTCATAATTTCGTTGGAGTCCACATATCCGATTTTAACATCAGCTAATGCAAAGCTCGCTAACAACAGGGTGAGGATTATATTTGTTATTTTTTTCATTTTGTTATTATTCTCCTTATTAATAGTAGTTAATTTTAAAATGGCATTCCAAAAATCAGATGGTACTCCCAACCGTGAGGTTCAGACTTTCCAAAGTTCAAATAAGCATCGTATTCCGTAGCATCAAAACCATAACCAATGTCGTAGCCCAGCATTCCCAACATGGGGATGAACACTCTTATTCCAACACCAGCAGATCTCTTGAGATCAAATGGATCCAGCACATCAAAGCCTGACCACACATTACCCATATCTAAGAAAGAGAGGGCGTAAATTGTGGGGTTTTCCGATAAAGAAAACCGAAGTTCCAATGAATACTTTAGCATAATATCGCCACCTCTTGTGCTTCCGAAAGGACCTATTCGGTTTTCGGTGTAGCCTCTGAGCATTTCTCCATAGGGGATTCCAGTACCGCCCATTACAAAGCGTGCACTTGGCGGGATAATGGATCGTTCTCCGTCTGCATCTTCAATTTTATCCAGCATTCCCAATTTAAATATTTGTGATATTGTAATTTTTTTATGAAGGGGAGTAAACCAGTTAAAATCCAGTTCATGTTTATGGTAATCCTGGTTCCCTCCTAAAAATGAACCTGACAATGTACTGGTCCAAATGGATCGGGAACCACCGGTGGGAAATTCAGGGTGGTTTCGACTATCACGAGTTATAACCTGTGTAAAAGAAACCCCAGCAGACGTGAAAGAGTAAAAACCATCTTCTTCGTTAATACTAATATCATCAAGATTAAATCCCTGGGAGAAGTCGGCTGGATTATCTGCAATATACTTATTCTGCGACCCTCTAATCATCCATGATCCCCGGAAGAAATAATCAGGCCATTTAAAGCGCCGCCCCCAACGCAGAGATCCACCATGCTGCTGAATATCAAATGGAAGATAATTTCCCTGCCCCTGACCACGCTCTGTATAAAAATAGCTTCCGCCCACCAAATTGGGTGTGTCAAACAACCATGGTTCTGTAAAACTGAGGGAAAAAGATTGGTAGGCTGCCGTATTCTGTGAGCCGTAATTATTAGGGGAATAATAAGAACTGGAGTTTGTATTGGAACCTGCATTTAATCCACGCTGGTAATTAATGGATAGTGTTTGACCTCTGCCCCTGAAGTTGGGGAACTCAAATCCCCCACCACCGGTAAACCCATAGACGCCATTGTAACCCATGGAGAAATTTGCCTGTCCAGTACTCTTTTCAAAAACTTCCAATTGAATATCAATTTCATCTTCACTGACAGGGATTACATCTGGTATAACATTTTCAAAAAAGTTGAGCATAAAGATATCACGATAACTGTCCATGAGTTTTTTACGGCTGAATAAATCACCGGGATATACTCGGAGTTCTCTCCGAATGACGTTTTCATGGGTTTTCTCGTTCCCCTTTATATGAATTTTTCTCACATGGACGATTTGATTTTCAACAACATCAAAATGAATATCCAGTGAGTCTTCTCCAACTGGTGTGTATATGGGATTTACCTGAAAGTAGAAATATCCAGCATCCGTATAAAGGGGGCTTACTCGCTCTGACAAGGCCATTTGGAAATTATCCTGAGTATAGACATCTCCTTTTCCAAATCCAAGGCGGGCTGAAAGCTCTTGGTCTTTATGGATATAATTTCCGTCCCAGGTTAAATTTCTAATTTTATACTGAGGACCTTCATGGACATTAAAAACTATTTCATAGCCTTTACCGTTTTTTGTAAGTTGAATAGTATGGTTAATTATATAGAAATCACGATAGCCTTTATTTTTATAAAAGGCAGATAAAAGGTCTTTATCACTTTGTAATAAATCTTTTTTCCATGCCCCCCTCCAGGGTGCATACCACTTTTTGGCTCTATTCTCTTTAAATATTCGAGAGAGTTTATTGTCTGAGAAAACTTCATTCCCATCAAAGACTATTTTTTGTATTTTTGTTTTCTTACCCTCATTAATAATGAATTTCAAATCTTGGCTGAATTCCTGTTCACCTGCACTGTAAACCGTATCGATAGTTACAGAATGAAAATGTTTTTCAGCATATAGTGATTTAATTTTCTCCATGGCTTCAAAGACAGCATATTCGGATAAAATTTGCCCGGTATTGAGTTCCACCTCTTCATTCAGTGTGCGGGTGGACTTCTTCTTATTACCCTCAAACTCCATTTTACCAAGCGTTGGGTTTTCATCAACAACGATGCGGAGGTAAATTCCCTCATCCGTTTCATCATCAATCATAATTTGGATATTCCCAAAGCGTTTTAATTTCCACAATCGATTAATTGCCTGCTGTATTTCAGGACCTTTTATAGACATTCCTTTGTAGAGGCGAGCATTCCGTTGCACATCCTGAGCCGTGAGTCGTTGATTTCCCTCTACGGTGATATCCATTATACGGATTTCATCATTTTGTGAATATAAGCTCCCTGAGAAACAAATTATAATCAACAAATTTAAAAATAGGTTATTAGTTGTCTTTTTATAATTAATCATTTACTTTTAATAATTATAGTGCTATCCGTTATTCACTTTAAGCTGTTCTGATATTTTTCCATAACGCCGTTCCCGGTTCTGGTAATCAAAAATAGCTTCAGCGAGTTCTTTCTTTCCAAAGGCGGGCCAGTATGTTTGGGTAACATGAATTTCTGTATAGGCGATTTGCCATAAAAGAAAATTACTAATTCGAAATTCACCACCTGTTCTGATAAGCAAGTCTGGGTCTGGTATGTCCTTTGTATAGAGCATTTGAGAGAAGAGTGATTCATTTATCTGATCGCTTTCAATTTCTCCGACTGCAATTTTCTCTGATAATAATTTAACTGCAGATAAAATTTCTTTTCGGCTCCCATAGCTTAAAGCCAGGTTCAAATTTAATCCAGTATTATTTTTGGTTTTATCAATGGCATCTAACAGTTCATCCTGAACATTTACATCCAACTCACTTATATCACCAATTGCAGTAAAACGGACATTATTTTTCATAAGGTCTTTCACCTCCCGACGGAGAGAACTTACCAATAGTTTCATTAATGCGCTCACTTCTGTCATTGGGCGATTCCAATTTTCAGACGAAAATGTATATAACGTCAAAACCTGCACACCCAATTCACCACAAATTTCGGTGATTTTACGCACGGTTCTAACGCCCTCTCTATGACCAGCAATTCTCGGCAGTCCTTTGGCATTTGCCCAACGACCATTTCCATCCATTATGATGGCAATATGCCTAGGAATATTATGGGTATCGCTTTCTATCTTATATTTCCTGCAAAATTAGGTTTGAATACAGCCTAATAAATTACCGGAATAATAAAGAAAAACCAACAACGGACTGTATTTCGGTAATTATTAAATTTGTTGTTAAAATAGGGGAAACGGGGAATGTTCCGGATGAAAAAATGGGTATTTAATTTTCTGATAGTTCCACCAGCTGATCAGCAATTTTCATATATTCTGCGGTGATGGGAGAATCCTCATATTTTAGAACAAAAGGGTTGCCGCTATCAGCAGATTGTGCGATTTCAGGGCTTAAATAAATCTGTCCCAAAAGTGGAACCTCAAGGCGTTTGCTTTCATCGGCACCACCACTTCCAGGGAATATTCTGCTGGCTTCATTGCAATGGGGACAGAGAAAGTGGGTCATATTTTCAATAACACCCATTACCGGTGTGTTTACCTTACCGAACATATCCGCCCCTTTTTTAACGTCTAACAGGGCTAAATCCTGAGGAGTGGTTACTATTACCGCACCGGTTAAGGCTAATTTTTGAACCAGGGTAAGTTGTATGTCCCCTGTGCCTGGG
This sequence comes from Fidelibacterota bacterium, assembly GCA_014381415.1. GTDB lineage: Bacteria > Fidelibacterota > Marinisomatia > SCGC-AAA003-L08 > D37C17 > D37C17. The sequence goes on along the minus strand of JACNLQ010000050.1, from coordinate 18,100 downwards.
GGGAGGTCTAAAATGAGATAGTCCAGCTCACCCCATTTTACATCTTCGAAAAACTGCTGAGTCATTCGGGAAACCATAGGTCCCCGCCATACTGCTGGTGCATTTTCAGAGTTAATAAATCCAAATGACATGAGACGCATATTAAACTTTTCAAGGGGGATTAGTTTCTTTTCGGCAGTCATCTCAGGCTGCTTATGTAAATTAACCAGCATGGGCAAACTGGGTCCGTAAATGTCTAAATCCAGAACACCAACCTTGTAATTTTTACTTAATGCTGCAGCAATATTTATAGATACGGTAGATTTACCAACACCACCCTTCCCGCTGGCAATGGCAATAATATGTTTCACCCCCGGAATGGACTGTTGGTTTACAGGGTTTTGTTGACCTGCCGACTGCGTAGGTTGGTTCTGCGGTTTTTGAATGTGGATATTTACATTGTTTTCACCAATGCTTATAAACTTGCTCTTAATTTCAGATGAAAGTTTATTCAGCAAATCTTTGTTATCAGAATTTATCTGAAGTGAAATATCTATTGTATTATCACTAATTGAAATATTTTTAACCATTCCGAAAGAAACAATATCACGGTTAAAGCCTGGGTATTTAATTTCCTTCAGTATATTCTGAATATTTTCCTGTGTCATTTGACTTGTTTTTTCCATTATATAGAAGAACAAACGGCTGTTTATAGATTAAACAGCCGTTTATTTATTTAGTATTAAAATTATTTCTTATCCGTCGTAATCTCTGCCGAACCAATCGTAGTTGATCTTAATGAATGATTTCCATTCTTCAGGAACGGCATCTTCCTCAAAAATTGCTTCAACTGGGCATTCTGGTTCACAGGCACCGCAATCTATACATTCTTCTGGGTCGATATAGAGCATTTTATCTGTGGGGTCAAATCCCGGTTCTTTTGCTTCTGCTCCTGCACCTTCTTTATCATCTGGACCGTGAATGCAATCTACGGGACAAACCTCCACACAGGCGGTATCACAAGTTCCTACACATGGGTCGGCAATAATATATGCCATGAATAAATCTCCCTTACTTAATTATGAAATAATAGTTATTGAACTAGGGCTAAATTTACAGATTATTAAAAAATACGAGCAAATAATAATGTGCACAATTGCCATGTATTTTTTATTTAATTTTTCCCCTTCATGTCAACTTCAATAATTAAAAATAGAAATTTTGCCTTTATGTGGTTTGGGCATTTAATTTCCCATGCAGGGGATGCAGTATTTATGATTGCTCTGCCCTGGCTCATGCTGGATATTACGGGATCCAAAAGTTTAACAGCACTGGTTTCCATGAGCGCATACCTCCCGGCTGTATTATTTGGTCTTACTGCAGGCGTTGTAGTTGATCGCTACAATAGAAAATGGATAATGATTTATTCAGATATCTTTCGCGTCCTCCTAGTTACAGTGATTCCCATAGCTCTTATTTACGGATTTATTTCCCCCCTTTTAATTGGAGTCATCACCTTTTCTTTATCCACATTTTCCACCTTTTTTTATCCTGCCAGGGATAGTCTTATTCCACATCTTGTAACTACAGAAGAACTGCCAGCGGCAAATTCAGCGATTTCTGTTTCAGGGCAGATGTCCCATTTACTGGGTCCTCTATTTGCCGGAATAGGAATATCTCTATTTGGTCTCACACACTTATTCACCGCTGATGCAATCAGTTTTCTTTTTTCAATTTTGTTGATTAGTTTAATCATAGTGCCTGCCAGAAGTGTACCGGATGGGGAACATCCACCCAAGTGGCAGGGAATAGTGGAAGGTTTAAAATATGTGAATGCTCATAAAGGACTTCGACTTCTGTTGTTGCTCACCTTTGTAAATAACATTTTTATTATGGGTCCAGCCATAATTGGACTGCCAGTTTTCGTCAGGGAGGTGCTCACAGCTGACTTTGGGGTTTTGGCTAAGTTAGAAGTAGCCATGGCTACAGGAATGATAATTGGGTCCTTCGTGTTTTGGAAGTTAGTAAAAAATATCAATCCAATTTCTATTCTGCTATTTGGAATTGTAATGGATGGTATTACCTATACTTTTCTGTATTTTACAGACACATCATTTGTGGCTATTTTTGTGTTACTCATTCATGGAATTGGAATTCCCCTTATTACAGTTTCGCGTACCACCATTATACAATCCGTTGTATTAGATAAATTTCGCGGCAGGATATTTTCTATGATTTATATGGCAGTAATGGGGACTACTGCTATTTCGGTGGGACTCACCGGCTTTATATTGGAATTCATGGGAGCAGATTTACTTTTCTTACTGATAGGGATAGGGGCAGCCTTAACTGTGGTAATCGGATTTAGCCCCGGATTAAGAAAATTGAATGTTAAGAAATGATTTTTAGATAAAGTATGAGAATACCTATTTAATTGAATAGGTTTTCCTATATTGACAAGCGTAAACTTATAGCATATCAACAGATCGTGATTAGGCGTTTTTATGTAAATTCGATAATGTTGGGATTGGTTTTTTAATTGTTATACCTTGTTTTTAGTTATTTCAAAAAAGATTAATTCAGGAACCCTTATATTTTTTCCTGATAATCAGTATTAATTTTAAATTTAGCAAAATTGTAAGTCCCCAAGCCAACCCCACAATCACAACATAAAAATCCTCTGTAAATAGGTATAATCCGTCTGTTTTAGTTAAACTTATAATTAGGAAATAGACGATGAAAACTGATAAGGAAATGTTTATCAATGTTTCAGCCGGTGGTACTCGTATTGCGGTTACTGAAAACAAAAAACTGGTTGAACTCCATATTGAACGAGCAGATTATGAACGGATGGTGGGGAATATTTATAAGGGAAAGGTGCAAAATGTAATCCCTGGAATGCAGGCAGCATTTATAGATATTGGATATGAATCCAATGCATTTTTACCATTCTCTGAAATTGGATCTCCGGAAAACTTAAACAATCTCTCGTTTGATGATGATGATGATGATGACACTCCATCCAAAAATAAGAATACTACAAAAAGAAACTTTAATCCTGAAAAAGATCTTTCAATAGGTGATGATATTTTGGTTCAGGTAATTAAAGAACCCTTCAGTGGTAAAGGACCTCGGGTAACTACGGAAGTGTCAATTCCAGGAAGTTTAATGGTGTTAGTACCAAACGGAAATTATATTGGTATTTCGAGAAAAATTTCCGATAAATACGAGAAACGCAGACTCCGCAGAACCGTAAAAGATTTTAAACCAGACAACTTCGGATTAATTGTTCGAACTATCGCCCAGGGAAAGGATGATTCACTCCTTGAGTCTGATTTCAAGCGAGTGTGGGATAAGTGGAAAGAATTAGATCAAAAAATAAAAAAGAAAAAAGCCCCTGCTACAGTATTTCGTGATTTTACTACCTCCGATCAGGTAATTAGAGATTTATTCACCCCTCAGGTAAAACGATTAATTGTAGATGATAAACCATTGTATAAAAGGTTTTCGACCTATATAAAAGATGTAAGCCCTGATCAACTGAAAAATTTGGAATTGATGAAGGGTAAAGGGACCATTTTCAATAAAAATAAAATTGAAGAGCAAATTGAAAAGTCACTAAAACGGAAAGTCTGGATGAAATCTGGGGCACATCTGGTGATAGAACATACCGAAGCAATGGTGGTAATAGATGTTAACAGTGGTCGTTTTATTGGCAAAAAAGACCATGAATCTAATTCATTAAAAATCAATTTAGAATCCGCTCGAGAAATTGCTCGACAATTGCGATTAAGAGATATTGGTGGTTTAATTGTAATTGATTTCATTGATCTTCAAGAAAATGCAAATAGAAAAAAAGTCTACAATGAACTTCGCTCAACCTTAATGAATGACCGGGCAAAAGTTTCTCTTACAGAATTTTCAAATTTTGGAATTCTAGAAATGACTCGACAAAGGATTGGATTAAATCTATTGCATACGGTGAGTGTTGAATGCCCCACCTGTAATGGTTTGGGTAGAATCGAGTCTCATGAGACTACACTAACAAGGTTAGAAAATTGGCTAAAACGATTCAGGGTAAAAGCAAAGGATAGACGTCTTAGAATTACTTTGAATCCAGAAATGGTAGATTATATCAACGAAACTAAATCAAAAGTAATTTCAGGCTTTATGTGGGAAAATTGGATGTTAATTGAAATTCAAAAAGATCCACATTTGCCTCCACATGAATTTAAAGTTTATTCCAAAAAAAGAAGGGTAGATGTCACTGATGAAGTTTAACTTGTATCTTCAAGTAATAACTAAATAAATTTCTGGGCTAAAAAATAGGACAAATAAAGTATGTATGCATTAATAGAATTCGCAGGAAAACAGTTTAGAGTAGAAGAAGGTGGTTCCATCAAGGTTCCATATGTAGATGGAAAAGTCGGCAGTAAGGTTACTATTGACAAAATTCTCTATATGGATGATGGAAAGAATAAGACAGTTGGAACGCCCACTGTACCTGGTGCTAAAATAGATGGTGAAATACTTTCTCATGGACGAGAAAGAAAGGTGGTTGTATTCAAATTTAAGCGTCGTAAAGGTTATCAGAAGAAAAATTCCCATCGGCAGGAATTCAGTATTTTAAAAGTTGGAAAAGTGGGCAAGGTTAAAAAGGCTGCAGCCAAAGAAACAGCAAAACCTATAGGATCGAAACCCGCAGCCACAAAGGCAGCTGCTCCAAAGAAAAAAGTTACGGAAAAACCAGCCGTAAAAAAAGCAGCACCGAAAAAGAAACCTGCTCCAAAGAAACCTGCTGCAAAAAAAACAGCGCCGGCAAAACCAAAAGAAACAGAGGAATAAGAAATGGCACATAAAAAAGGTGTAGGAAGTTCAAAAAACGGAAGAGATAGTCATTCCAAGCGGCTGGGTGCCAAACGAGCTGACGGTCAATTTGTTAATTCTGGTTGCATTTTAGTTCGTCAGCGTGGAACAAAAATTCACCCTGGTGATAACGTGGGTAAAGGGGGAGATGATACACTCTTTGCCATGATTGATGGTACAGTAAAGTTCCAACGAAAAGGCCGGGATAAAAAACAGGTAAGCATTATTCCTGAAGCTTAATTTCAATCCTAATATCAAAAAAATTAAAAGCCTCCAATATTTTCGGGGGCTTTTTAAATCAATTTGAATCCATTAATTGTATTATTTATCTTTATAAACATAGCTTTTAGCGCTACCATTTCAGGTACTATTAGAGATAATAGTACGGGAGAACCTCTCTCATATACCAATATTGTAATTTTAGAAAGTGATTTAGGAACTGCTTCAGATGTGAATGGATATTATATAATTCCTTCCGTAGAAAATGGGACATTTATCATTAAATACATGATGATGGGATATTCTTCTTTCGAGAAAGAATTAATCATAAATAATTCTAATATTCGTGTAGATATTAATTTGGATCCTGAAATACTGGATATAAACGTAGTTAAAGTTTCAGCAGAAAGAATGCGGTTTGAGAAAAAAGTAGATGTTAGCCGGGTAAACCTTTCCAATAGAGAAATAAGACGAACTCCTGCCTTTGTTGAAGCAGACGTTTTTCGTACTATTCAACTATTACCTTCTGTTACTGCTAGTAATGATTTTAATGCAGCTCTTATTGTGAGAGGTGGGAGTCCGGATGAAAACCTCATTTTATTAGATGGTACTGAAATATATAATCCATACCACATTGGAGGAGTATTTTCTACTTTTAATGCAGATATGATTTCAGATGCTGAATTCTTAGCAGGTGGTTTCCCCGCTAAATTTGGAGGTAGACTTTCATCAGTCCTAAATATTACGGGACGTGAAGGAGATTCAAAAAATGGACGACTACCCCAATCTCTAAATGGAGTTAAAAAATATTGGGATTTTAGTGGAGCCTCGGGGAATATCAGCCTATTATCTTCTAAAATATTAACAGAAGGCTTACTCTATAAAGGTTCATGGATGTTCTCAGCAAGACGAACGTACTTTGATAAATTTGTAGATATGTATTATAACTCTATAGATGAGAATTCTCCAGGAAACTATTATTTTTGGGATACCCATTTAAAACTCAAGTTTGCTCCTAATAATACAAATCAATTCTTTTACAGTCAATTTTCAGGTAAAGACAACCTGTTTATAGGTCTTGGTGGAGGTGGTTTCCCAGGTATAGATTTTGCATGGGATTGGGGTAATGGGACAAAAAACTTAACATGGAAGTATATCCCCCTTTCTAATTACTTAATTAAATCTAGGATATCTAAAACTACATATAATTTTAATGTGGACTTCGCAGTTAACTTCAATCCAGATACTGAAGAAGATTCAACAACAACTATCAACCTCGATGATAGTGAAACTAGTGATTTAAGTTTCTACCTCGATAATTTAGTTGAAGATGTAGATATTAATCAGGAAATGAAATATGTAATTAATGATGATTTAAGTATTGATATGGGTTGGCAAATAAAAAAATTGTCTCTAAAATATACTGAAACATTTGCAGGGCAACAGGTCACAAACATTAGTTCTACCCCACAAACAACTAGTACCTTCTTAAATATTAATTGGAATCCAAATCCACTTTTAGGAACTATTTCTGGTGTAAGAATTTCCAAATTCAACGGATATGATAAGCTCCTTATTAACCCAAAATTTACCATTAAATATAATCCTGTATCTGATTTAGCAATTAAGGCTAGTATTGGAAGATATTCACAGTTTCTATATACAGTAAACCAAGAGGAAGAATTACTTCGGATTGTTGATTTTTGGCAGCCTATTCCAGAGGGTGAAAAACCTCAAGAAGCTGATCATATTATTGTAGGTTTAGAATATTGGATGAGTGAGGGCAATACCATATCTCTTGAAACATATTACAAATCTTATTCTACCATCTATGATATAAATCCAAGATATGATGCAACCGATATTGAGGGTAGTATAGCAATTGCAGGTACTGCTGAAGCTGAAGGGATAGAGTTCCTCTATAGATTTAAAAAAAATAAATTATCAGGATGGCTCAGCTATGCATACTCAAAGATAGAAAGAACTGTCGATTTAAATTCTGATGGAATTATCTGGGATGAACAAGAAGTTTATCCTGCAAAATATGATAAACCGCACTCCTTAAGTGGACTTATAAGCTATAACATTAATGATAAATACACAATGGGATTGACTACATCGTTTGGTTCTGGGCAAACGTATACACCTGTCATTGGTAAGCTACATCAAACTAGTGTAGAATCCTACGGAAGCCTTGAAAATCCATATTCAAATTTTGGAAATATTTTTGGAGCTAAAAATAGCTCTAGATATCCTAATTATTTTAGAGTTGATGTAAGTATAGCAAGAAAAATGAGTTTATTTGGAATAGAAAGTGAATTAAAATTCCAAATTGTTAATTTGACAAATTACTATAATGTCCTATTGTATAACTGGGACCATGAGTCATCACCCTCTAAGGTGGAAGCATATAGCATGTTCCCTAGAATTATTACTTTTGGCTGGGAGTTTAAATTATGAAACTCTATAAGAAATTATTAATTATTGTTGGTTTATTATCTATTTATAGTTGTCAAAAAGAACTCTCTATTACTGAATTTTCAGATGATTTTTCTAACTATGAACCTGAGCTAAAAATTGAAGCATTAATCCTTCCAACCGAAAATAGGGCCATAGTAAGGGTAGATAAATCAGTTCTTATAACTGATACCTCTCTATATGACTGTATTGATAATGACTATGGAAGAACTACAGAACAAGAATGTATTGATTTAGAAGGTTTTTGGCATGGTGATGCTGATTCAACGCTAGCTAGCTGTGGTGACTGGAATCCTCTCATACATGATGTAGGCATTGATGGTGAAATAGGTGATCCAACCGATGATGATGGTGATTGTGATAGCTGTAGTGCTACAAATACTCAATGTCAAGAAAATTGTCGTGATGAAGATAGTATAGGTGAGAATAATGGAGTCCCCGATTGCAATGAACCTAATGTAGATAATTATAATGAATTATTACCCAATATTCATGAGTATGGATGTATAATATCAATGACTAAGATAAATAGTGATTTATCAGAAGAGATATGTGAATTTATTTTTGACCCTTTAGCAGGAGAATTTTTTGATACCCAATATACTGGAAGTGACAAAAGAGGCCCATTAGTAGATGATTTTTATTCAGTTAATTACGGGGCATATGTACCTAATGAAAACTGTAGTGCTACAATGTGGGCTAATGAGGATGGTAGTGCAGATACTGAATCAGAATACAGTTTTAATGCTGATTGCTCAGCAGCTGGATTTGGGAATATTGCTTCAAAAGAGCCAATCACAGTGTCTGATCCTGTAGTTTTTGTCGATACTATACTGAATTCTTCAATTGATAATCCTGATACTCAAACTAAAATTTCAGAATACCTTGTAAAGCTTGGAATAGATAATTGTACTGACTACAATTGCCTAAGTAACAATTTAAATGAAGAATATAAATTATTACTATATAACGAAATGAATAAAATTGATACAGTATATTTTCCAAGATATTCGCAAAATTCAACTATCTTATGGGCATCCATATCTCCAAATGTGTATTTTGAAGTAGTACAATATATGTATGACAGTACAAAGGTTAATAGTGTCTATTTCCATGGCCATCCAACTATTGGTACAAATATGTTGAATATTGTTAATGATGTATGTTTAATGGGTGAAAGTATCTTTGCTGATTTCTATGATGGATATGGTAATGATGTATATGATAAAGGAGAAATTTTTATAGATACCACAGATGTTAATGGTGAATATGATGAAGGAGAATTCTTTATAGATACCCCAGATGGTATAGGTGAAATTGATACATATTATTATAAAATTTCAACATTTTCAGAGAGTTATAAAAACTATTACTTCTATGCTCAATTACTACCAAACGATCCCGAAAGAAGTAACCTACGTGATGAAAATATGAATCCAGTTATGGGAGCTTTTGGATCTATTTCAACAAATAAAATTAACTTTAAGATAATTGATTGTTTAGAATTTTTATTAGATGAAGAATCCTGTACTAACGAACAGAAAACTCATGGAGTTTGTGATTGGTATCCAATTGTTGTGATTGATGATTATACAGGCCCTGCTTGCCTACCTATTAATTGGGATTTTTAGAACTATTCTTTTCTAATAATGCAATATTTCGCTTTAACCCCACAAATTTAGTTCGCTTTACGGCAGATTTCTTAAACAGTATTCTAAACTCTTCTTCCGTCAACTTTTCCCATTTTTCAAGTTTACGTTCCTTCAGGTTTTCTCTGGGTTGAAATGAATTTTCAGTACTGAGTTGCGAAAAAGTTATATTCCACGGGCAAACCTCCTGACAAATGTCGCAACCAAAAATCCAACCCGAAAGTTTATCCTCAAATTCAGTTGGAAGATCGCCACGGTGTTCAATGGTGAGGTAGGAAATACATTTAGATGCATCCAGCACATAGGGCTCTGGAAAGGCATTGGTGGGGCAGGCATCCAGGCAAGCAGTACATGATCCACAGAGGTCATCATCAAATGGTTTATCAAATTCCAGTTCCACATCCAAAAGTATTTCCCCTAAAAAGAGCCACGAACCATAATCACGGGTGATAATATTGGTATGTTTACCAATCCAACCAATGCCAGCTTTCTGTGCCCAGTCTTTTTCCATAATGGGGGAGGTGTCCACACAGGCAATTCCATTTATTTTTGGATATTTAGTTTTGATCTCTCCTAATAATTGATAAAGGCGGGATTTTATAACGTCGTGGTAATCATCTCCCCAGGCATAGTTCGAAATTTTCCCAACGTTTGAATCAGGTGTTGTATTTCCGGTAAAATAGTTAAGTCCCAGTGAAATTACAGACTTTGCTTCAGGATAATATTTGCTAATATCACCCCGTTCATCTGCTCGTTTCTCCAGCCAATACATGGTAGAATGGTACCCCTTTTGAAGCCATGAATTCAACCGGATTGTGGATTGATGGTCTGTTTTTGCAGGGGCAATTCCAAATTTGGAAAAGCCCAGGTTTTGGGCAGATTCTCGAATGAACTGGCTTAGCTCAATCGTGGACAAAAAATTAGTTTATAAATCTTCTAATAATTGGCGGGCTTCTTTTATATCATCTAAATCCTCAACCAAATTGTTGCTTCTGGGTTTAGTATTAATGACTTCCGTGAGCAAAGTTTTTGCTTTTTCATCTTGTCCATCTTTGTTGAGTGCCTGTGCCAGATAATTTTTCTGGTTCATTTCTGCATAGCCTGTAGAAACGGATAATTGTAAATATTTGATGGCATCGTCATTATCCGGCCAGGAAAGTAAAAAGGGAATATAGGGCGATTTAAAATGAACGGCACCCAACATAAAGTAACCGCCACCATTTTTGTATTCAGGGTCTAATTCAATAATTTTTTCGGAGTGGGTTCTCATTAAATCTGAGACTCCTTCTCGGGCAGCCGATAAAATGCCATACACCTGTGCCCAGCTTCCCAAATTAACAAGGTACCAATATCTAAATTCAGCTGAAGTTGGATATTTTTCAATATACTTTTCACCCAGAGCTTTGCCCTCATTAAAAATCTTTTTCTTTTCATTCTTATCTTGAATGGCAAATTCAGCTTTGTAATAATATGACTTCAATAAATACAGTGCAGCATCCTTTTCTGATTCAGGTGAAAGCAATGCTGATGAGAACTGCTCAATGGCTTTATCAATATTTTCATTGGAAGCTAAAGTGCCCTTAGAGCCCTCTTGCCGTTTTGAATAAAAATCAACACCTTCGTTGATCCCTGCTTTCGCTGAAGCGATCATCATTGACAAACAAAAAATAATTAGTAGAAATCTGATTAACATTTGCATCCTCCTGAATTAAAATGATTCAGAATACATGACCTTTATTTCACGGTTGGTATATTCTGAATTTGTGTTTTGATTAATATCATTAAAGTTGATTTCCAGCATTAGGTTGGGACTCATTGCCCAGCGAATACCAGCATTTAGATACCCTTTTCCTTTGCCAAATGTGATATCATTTAATGCATAGTCACCTTCTCCCAAATTATCATTTAAGGCCGCATCATATTCTATAAGAAGTGAAAAGGATCGATTGAGTTCTTTGTCAATACCAAAAAAAACATTGATATCCTTGTCTCCATCGCTATTTTCAGATAAACTTTTACTAACCCCTGCATGAAGACCCAAATTGCCCAGCATATTCCAGTTTTTACTCATAACCATATACATACCCCAAGCTTTCTGATCGTAACGATTTAGAGTAATTATACTGTCCTTAATAGCTGTAATTGAATCTACAGCATGATATAATCCTCTGCCTTGAGTATCCAGCCCATACACCAAAGCAGGCATTTTTTCAGACTCATCAAATACCCGGTATTTTATTTGTACTTCTGGTGTGGTTTTATTAACAGTAGGTTTATTTCCACCTATTAAATTTTGTACTCCGAAGGATACACCAAAGCTGAAGTTGTCCGTAAATCCCACAGATAAACGGGGTATTACGCCGCCATCAGTGATAAGAAGTGATTCTAAAGTGAATGAACCTCGGGGAAGAGTGCCGGCAGTGGGAATACTAACTAAATTAAGGGGAGGATAGGGCTGCTCAATTTGAGTCCAGCCAATATTGCAAAGGATGGTGAGGAATATTAAAAAATGCCTCATTACAATTATTTTCATGTTGAATGTGTTAATTTAATCATTGCTGCTTAATACGATTTCCTGATGAACAATATCGCCATTGCGGTCTCTTTCAATCAATTTATAGCCACCGGCTGACGGATCAAATATACTGGTAAATTCTCTCATAATTTTACTAGTTTCTCCCTTGCACCATGCTTCTTTTATGAGATGATCTTTTTCATCAAACTCTCTGTAAATAGTTCCAATAACATGATCATTCATGGTGGTGAATTTAAATGCTGATTGTTTTCCATCTGTATAATAAACTTCGGTGAAATAGCTGTAATCCCTTGGGATAAATCCTTCTGAGAAAATGTAACCTATAAAATTTTCAGCCATATCGTTTTCTCCAAATAAAGTTTCAAACACAACTTCATTCTCAATTGTATCCGTAAGTCTTGAAACAGTTCCATCATTAAAATATTCGAAATCGCGGCGGCGGAAATTTTCTTTTTCACCCTCTTCACTCCAGTCAATATACAGAACTTTACCCAATACATCCCTGTGCACCTGCATCTTGCCGGCATCATCCATGGCATCGTGAAAAAGTTTTATGCCTTGATACATCTCAGGGAAATTGGAGTAAAACTCAACCTTATTATCTTTATTCTCTATGGTTTTACATTTATACAGTTCCCGGAGAGTTGTGAGATAATTTTTATAATTATCCAGGCGTTTGCGATAATATTTATATACCTGAATAAATTGGGTCCGTGCCAGGTCAGCCTGAATACGGTGAATATCATTATAAATGGTCTCCTCGGATATTTCAGCCGCTTGATAGGTATAATCAAAACGAGGCCTGTCATTTGTATATTTGTATGGGGTAAGGTCTAACTCATCTTCATATCGACCAATTACTCTATGATATTTTTTCTCATGGTCATTGAATTTTCCATCCAAAGTATTGAGTCGGCTGTCGATTTCATAGGCAATGATATAATGAAAACGAGCTTTGTCAAACTCATCATTTATAGCAGCCGCAATTTTTCTGAAGTCTAATAGTTTGCTGATGGAAATATCTTTAACAGATGAAACAATATTATCAGATAAGTATGGATCTTGATCCATTGACAGGGTACTGGCAGATACCTTTACTATTGTGAAAATTATTCCTATTACTCGCATTACTTTTTTCATATTAAACCTCATTTTAAGAGTTTTATTTTTATGCATGAACCCATGCATTTTTTCTTGCTTTTCAATTTTACATGTATTGAAAAATAAAATGCAAGGAATTAATGTGTTACTTTAAGTAATAGGGTTAAATAAAATTATAAGTATCTGTTATTAATAGTATTATATGTGATATTATTTTTCTTTAAGTGACGTTATTTAGATTTATACCCCCAATATCTTGTGTACAATAAAAAATCCATCACAAGTTGAAAAATAGAAAGCAGCTTTTTTACTTTAATTGGTTTTAAAACTTAAAAATAAAAACTACAATATGTGGTATTTTCTGGGGCAATGCCCTACTAGGAAAGTTAGGATTAGAGGTTTATGGATTGAGGTGGGATAAAAGGGGGAGGAGAAGGCAGATAATTATTAATGGTTAATTGATTCTGCCTACATACAGGAAATATTAAGCAATCCTGCGCCGTTAAAAAGCTGGTCTCAGTGAAAAAGGATAGGCTGAGAAAATGGAGACGGTGACAATAAATAACACACCTCTTTCCACCTTCGGTGGTTTCTCCTCTCAAGAGGAGAATAAACCCTAGTTAAATTTTAATTGTTAATACTATCATTCTTAGTAATTTCCATTAATGAAAAATAAAATATACAAAAATATTCCCAAGTTAAAACACGGCTAAGAACGCATTACCCAGTATATTAGAAAATGTAGTTGAACTATTGAAAGTAATGCAAAACGGCGATGTTTTGTATGCCGGCGAAGCTTTCGCTTTTACAGCCGAATTGCGCACGAAAGTAAATGATTCAGTTACAGCAATTGATTCAAGCTTTTCAATCGTATTCACCATTAGGTGAAGTAGATTGATCCCTGAGGGTTCACCACTCTTCATCCGCTAAAAGCAGTTTACGAATGGTAAGCTCACCCCCCACAATTATCTACCAAAATACAATTCGCTAAGGTAACGACATCCAGTATATCAATATTGCCATCCTGGTTCATATCGGCTGCCCAAAGTTCAAAGTCAGTAGGAGTAGAGTTGGTACCTAAAATAATATTTACCGTTTGAATAACATCTAAAATATTGATGAGGCTGTCATTATTAACATCCCCGGCAATGCCATCTGTGCTACCAATTAGTTCATCTAAAACATAATGCATCCATTCGGTGTCAATTTCATTATTGGCATATTGCAGAATTCCTTCTTGGTCAACAATAAAATCTCTGGGGTAGGGTGAGCCGTCATTGGGCATATAGTAGTCATCATAAGTATCACCGCCTTGTACTCCCCCTGAACTTCCAGGGTCAAATAAAATGGGGAAGGTAATACTGTTTTCTGCTACAAAATTGTCTATGAGTTCTTGATCTGGGGTATTAATGATTCCTAACAATGTTACATTATTATCTTGATAGGGCTGCCAAATTGTAGTTTCCATGTCCGATAACTCCGGACTGCATACAGGTCACATTGGGGCAAAAAATGCGATAACTACAATTTCGCCAAAATGATCTGAGAGTTTATAGCTTCCACTGCCATTTGCAACAAAATCTAAATCAAAATCAGCCGCAGGTTCGCCTACATTTGCACCATCTATATTTCCATTAGTTTCGCAAATAATTTCAGGCTCATCAGGGTCATTTCCGTAAATTCGGTAGGCACCGGAAGCATTGGCAATACTGGCATTATACACAATTTCAACTGTCTGAATTTCCCCGGGCGATAAACTCGTTAACGGATTGACTACTGTAAAATGTGAGTTGGTAGTATAATTATCAATAACTGTAAAAACCTCATTTCCGTTATTGGTTACTTCAACTGTAAGGGAATAAGATTCACCATCGTCAACAAAAGGGTAATTTAATTCCCAAGTACTGAGATCTATATCAGGACCAGAAATTTCACCAAATTCAAAAGTTTGTACAGATGCCCACTCAGCAGAATAAATGAAATTATCTTTGGCTGAAATACCCATGGTACGGTTTCCAGTATTTTTATGACCAACTAAATTAAGTGAATTACCATCAAATTCTAAAACTTCTACATCATCCCAATCAGCAACCGCCAATTTTCCATTAAAAGAAGCAATGCGGGTTGCCATTGTTGTGGTATTGTAGTTATCAAGGTATTGAGGGTTTACAGGGTCACCCAAACTATACACATCAACCCCATCAGAACCCAATGCAGTGTACAGATAACCACCTTCAACTGATAAGCCTTTAACTGCATTTGTTGTAACTATTTCACCTACTTGTATTGGTGAACTCAAATTGTTTATATCAACCACTAAAATTTTATTATCATCAGCAACATAAGCATATCCACCTGATAATTCTACAGTCCATGAATTGTTTGTAGGGATAGTTGCAGAATAAACAGGGTTCGACGGACTAGAAATATCGTATAATAATACCCCATCTGTGTGAGCAGTAACTGCAAGTACATTTCCATCTAAATCGAGGTTTTCAAGTAAATAATTACTGGTATTTGAAACTGATCCCAAGCTTTGTGGATTGGATGGATTTGATATATTTACAACATATAATCCTCTCTCATCATAGGTGGTAAAATAGGCAAAGTTACCAGTTGCTCTTACACAGTTGGCTTTGGTACCACCACCTCCGCCACCACTCGATAAGCTAAAGTTTGTGAGATGATTTAACTGCCCCGGATTTGAAATGTCATAAAATTCAATCCCCTGAACCATGGCTGAAATAATAAGTATATCTCCTACAATTTCAGCATCCAGAATATGATTTGCCTGAGGATTATGATAATCTGTGAGAGTGAGGTTTAGTGAAAACCCAGTTGAGATTAAAATAGAAACTGATAAAATTAAAATGTTCATACGACTTAATAATTTCAAAATTGACAATTTCCCTGTTTTCTGTGTTTTCAATTCTTAACTACCTAAAACTAAATTTGCTAACAGTACTATATCCAATATATTGAGTGTTGCATCCTCATTTATATCACCCAAAATATTATACTCACCATCCAAAACTAAATTAATTAAAGATACAATATCCAAAATATTAAGTATGCCATCTCCGTTTAAATCTCCCAGTAAGTTTTCATCCACACCATCAAAATAATCAAGGCTATATTTCTGTGCCCGGGCTATCACCGTATTTGCTCCGCTCTCAGAATATTCCCACACTATTTGTCCATCATCTGTAACTTCCAATAGATGAGCACTATCTGCATCGGAAATTAGAGTATTCCCATTTGGAAGACGGAAAGCACCCCCTTGCATGGAGGTGAAAATATTCCCCTCATAGGACCAATCATAACTTGCTGGGCCATATGGTTCCCCTGCCTGAATGGTATAATTCCCTTCATCATCTACAGGTAAGATAAATTCTAACACAGCAGATTCACCCCAAGGTCCCGATCCACTATGATAATTATTGAATAGAATAAAATTATTTTCCCCAGGGTACCCTTCGGGAATCCAGTTAATACTATGTTGATCGCTTAAAATTCTGTCTGAATTATTACCTCTGTCATAATTTTGTGGATTTCCCCAACGGTACAGAAAATCTCCTCCTTTATTATAATTTCCCCCAGAATGACTAGCAGCCTCCTCAGATGTTGTACTATGATCTATCACAAATATTTCACTTTGATAGCGAGAGGAAAAAGCTATTTGATCCCATTTTTCATTATAGTCAACAGCATTAATATGGATCCAGTCAGCATTGGCACCACCGGGTCCTGCTGGAGTTCCTACATCACCATTATTAATATTAAATAATTCAGGATGCTCAGAAATTGCAGAATAGTTGGGGCATTCAGAACAATAATCCTGTACCAGATGATCCCAAAGGTGCCATTCCCAAACCACTTCTGCACCCCCATTACCATCAGGCTGTATTTCAAAAATAGCTTCTGACCACATTTGATTTAAAGGATTATCAATTTCCTCTCTTCCCATTGCATAACCTTCTGAAGCTGTTTTCTTCTCCCAAGCAATCATGAGCACATTTCCATTAGGGAGGGGTTCAACGTCATGATGATGTTGATAGTTTGTATTTGATAAAACAAATTCCCAAATTAATTCACCATCCCAAGTGAGGCATTGAACTGCCCCGCCAACTCCACCGCTTTCCATGGTGGGGCTTGATACACGATAGGGATAAATGAGCATAGTATTTTCGTAACCGGGTTCATCTCCGGGGATTAAATAGGGCATACTGGCAGGACCATAGGCATGGTTCCAGGATTGAATGATATTAAGATCATTATCAATCAATTTGGAGGATGAGTTTCCACCTAAACCAATTTGAGGTGTAAATAGGGTATATCCTTCAAAAACCTCTTGCCCAGAGATATTATTGAATATTCCCAAAAGTATCCATAATATGAGTGTATTATTTTTCATATATGACACGAAGTTAAAAAATATTTACTTATAAATTTGTGAACTGGCTTAAGTTATAATTATGATAAAACAAGGTTTACCAAAGACACAATATCCAGAATATTTAATCCACCATCTCCATTAATATCCCCATTCGTGCTATACTCACCTGCAAGAACCATATTTACCAGAGATACAATATCCAATATATTCAATACACCATCTTCGTTTAAATCCCCTAATAGAGTGTCATCAACAGCATCAAAAAAATCTAAAGGATATCGCTGTGCACGAGCAATATTGGCATTGTTCCCTGAATGGGTATAACTCCATACGGTAGTACCACTTTCAGTAAATTCTTTTATGACAGCATCATCACAGTCAGTTATCAATGAATTACCATTGGGAAGCCGAAAAGCACCGCCTTGCATTTGGGTGGACATATAGGGAGAAGTCCAAGTTTCGGAACTGGGTCCATAAGGCTCACCATCTTCAATAAAATAGTTTCCATTTTCGTCAGCAGGAGGAGCAAATTCTAAAGCTTCATTTCCTTCATTATTAAATAATATAAAATTACCCTCACCTGGATAGCCTTCTGGAATCCAGTTAATACTATGTTGACTTCCAATAATATGGTAAGAATTATTTCCCCTACCATAGTTTTGTGGATTTCCCCATCGATACAGAAAATCACCACCTTTTCCATAGTTTCCACCTGAATGTCCTGCAGCTTCTTCTGTTGTGGTGGAGTGATCGATGACAAAAATTTCATCATGAGGGAGAGGGGAAATAACAATTTGGACAAAATCTGCAATATAGCTGATGGCATTCAAACGCATCCACCCCGCATCAGCCCCACCTGAGCCACCACCGCCCCCC
>JACNLQ010000015.1 GCA_014381415.1 Fidelibacterota bacterium | reverse complement strand
ATGGAAAAGGTAAAGCCCGAACCATTTTAGAGGGTATTGAACTCATCGTGGCAAAATTGGATAAAACATTAGAGGATCAGGGGATTGTACCCTTTGATTCGGTGGGGCAGGATTTTAATGCCGAATTGCATGAAGCCCTCATGAGTGAAGAATCTGATAAGGGAGAAAATGTAATATTGAGAGAATTTGAGAAGGGTTATAATTACAATGATAAAATTCTTCGCCATGCCAAAGTAGTGGTGAGTAAAAGCTGATGGGAGATTTTTACAGTACATTGGGTGTCTCTAACAATGCCGATGCCAAAGAAATTAAATCTGCCTATCGAAAAGTAGCCATGAAATTTCACCCTGATAAAAATCCCGGTGATTCAGCTGCGGAGGAAAAGTTTAAGGAAGCAGCAGAAGCCTATTCGGTACTCAGTGATGAGCAAAAACGCGCCCGTTATGACCAGTTTGGACATTCTGCCTATACCCAGTCCGGTGGTGGCGGTGGCGGAGGTGGTTTTCAACATATGGACATGAATGACATTTTTGACCATTTTGGAGATATATTTTCATCATCAGGATTTGGCAGTTTCTTTGGAGGTGGCGGTCGCGGCAGGGGAGCTCAAACCGTTAGAGGGTCTGATTTAAAAATTAATATATTGCTCACCCTTGAAGAAATTTACAAAGGCACAGAAAAAACGGTGAAAATTAAACGCTATGAATCCTGTGGCAATTGCCGGGGCAGTGGTTCAGCACCAGGGTCAAACCCTGCAACCTGTCCCTCCTGCCAGGGTTCTGGTGAAATTCGCCAGGTACAGCAATCATTTCTGGGACAAATAGTTAATATACAGCCTTGTAACCATTGCAGGGGAAAGGGGCAGGTGGTTTCAAATCCTTGTTCAACATGCCATGGGCAGGGAAGAGAGAAAAATGCCGCTACTTTGAAGTTGGATATTCCTGCAGGTGTATCATCGGGGAATTATATGACGCAACAGGGTGAAGGGAATCATCCAGGAGAAGGTGGATCTCCAGGAGACCTAATAGTACAATTTACTGAAAAAGAGCATACCCTTTTTGCACGGGAAGGCAGTGATATTTTTCTGGAAAGCTGGATTCAATATCCCCATGCTGTTTTCGGAACCACCATTGAAGTACCTACCCTATCCGGTAAAGTAAAGCTGAAAATTCCTGCCGGTATAAAATCGGGACAGGTTTTGCGTTTGCGCGGAAAAGGTATGCAGGAATTGAACCGGAACCGCTTTGGGGATCAGTTGGTACGGGTTAATATTGAGACTCCTAAAAAGGTATCAAAAAAGGCAAAATCACTCATGGAAGAACTATCCTCAGAATTGAGCAGCGATGTAAATTTTGAGAAGTTCCGCTAATGAAAATTTTCACAACTCAGGAAAGAACGGTGGTCATAATACTTGCATCCCTGTTTATGTTGGGTATGGCAGTTAAAGCAGCCAAGGAGCATTTTGATACGAGCATGGACCAGGTTACCCTTATTGGCAGCAATGCAGATGTGGTTGATTTTTATGCGGGGTTAAATGAGGAGGATATTGAATCAGCCGGTAAGGTTGATATAAATACTGCAGAAATTGAGGAACTAAAATCGCTTCCGGGAGTGGGTGAAAAAACTGCTGAAAAGATAATTAATAAACGCAATGAATTAGGGGCGTTTAGCGTATTGGAAGATTTAATGCTGGTGCCGGGTATTGGCAAGAAAACTTTTGAAAAATTATTACCATATATTCAAATTCAATAAACAGGAAAATTAAAAATGTTAGACCAGAATTATGAACGAAAAATAAGTATCCTGGACTGGGGTATTATCACCTCTGCTATTTTATTATTACTCACGGTATATTTGCCTCAATCTATTTGGAAAGAGGAGGTAAAATTCCGCAAATTGGGTAGACATAGAATGGCATCCATAGCTCATGCAGAGGAGTTTTATTTTGAAATGACAGGAGCCTATACTGCTAACGGAGAACATCTGTTTGATTTGGTAGAGGCTGCCATGGATTCACTCATTGCTGATAGTTTATTCACCGATGAGCAAATCATCAATTTAGATGGAACTACTTATCCGGTAACAATGGAGCGAGGATTAGAAATACGGGTGGACACTACTTTCAGTTATGCCACCGATTTGTATTTTTCTTATGAGGATACCATTTACACCGTGGGGTTACATAATCCTGACTCAGGGAATATTGATACAATGTTTGTCAATGTGAAAGATTTACACCGCTTCAAACTTGATGAACATTTCAGGGAAATATATACTACAGATGTTGTCACTCGATCAGAAATTAAAACTGATTATCTGAGAAAAAAATATCATTTGAATACTAATATGCTCAATTGTCCCCTCACAAATGATCCCTATATTTTTGAAATTGATACTACGGGAGAAGAAGCTGTTTTTATTGTGACATCACCTCTGCATGTTTTGGAAGAACCATATACAGAATCCCGTTTTGGTGTTTTCACCTTTGAAGCTGGTGACCATGGATACATTAAAGGAACCCAGAAATCTTGGGCAGAATAGAGTAACACAATATGCTGGCAATCTCTCAATCCGGTACAACTTATAATTACCTGAACTGGGTACCAACCGAGTCAGGTCCTATGGTAACTCAGCACGGCTCTATCCAAAAGGAGTTAGAAAATCCGGATCGGATTGATGAGCACTATTATGAAATATTGGATGAGATTTTTTCCCAAGTGAAAAATGGTGACCCTATTTGTACCTTCAGCCTGGATAGTAGTAGCGTGTTATTTTCCACCTGCTATGCAGAAAATGCCAGTGAGGAAATGATAAATTGGCATTTAAATCAATGCAGGGATGATGAATTAAATAAAGTAATGGACTACTATCATTTTTCTTTTTCTCCAGAATCGGGGAAAGTATTAAATATGGGAATTCCCAAAGCCATCCGCAACTCCTTCCAAACCAATATGAGCCTGTTAAAATCGAAGATGAATGGACTCAGTGTGGGGATATTTTCTGCTGAAGTTGGCGCCCGCCAATGGATGCACGCCTATAAAAACGACAGTTATCTCATTTGGAAAATTGGTAAGAAAAAAATTGAT
Organism: Fidelibacterota bacterium; assembly: GCA_014381415.1. Classification (GTDB taxonomy): domain Bacteria; phylum Fidelibacterota; class Marinisomatia; order SCGC-AAA003-L08; family D37C17; genus D37C17. The sequence goes on along the minus strand of JACNLQ010000015.1, from coordinate 5,225 downwards.
GAGTTGCTATTTATCAAAAATGATGAGTTAGTGACCTATTTTTCATTTCATCGTTTTGGGAAAAAGAGTAAAATGCTTTGGCAGTTTGGTGATGGGGACATTGCCAATCTAATTATGCAGGACATTATTAATGTGCAAGATGAAAAAGCCGAAAAGTTTACCTCCGCCCAGCAAGTGTACCTATATGCCACTGATGGTAATATGAAGGATGTTAAGTTTTTTCATACCCTTGAATTGGAAAACCTCACCTTATTGAATCCTCTATCGGTCTTGGAATCATCTGAAGAAGAAAAGGTACATGAATATAATACCTTAGCCCTTGCAGAAACGGGGAATTCATTTGGGGGCATAGATGTTTAGTCCAAATTTTATTGCTAATCCCGGAATTCAAAAAGAGGCTGCGGAGGAGAGTTGGTCATTTCTGCAAAAAAAAGTAAACCCTGTTAAAGAGACTGTACCAAAACCAGCTGTTGAAAAGAAAAAAAATACCAAGGCAATATTTGCAATTTATATATGGGCTGCCTGTATATTGCTGGTGATAGCATGGGCAGGTTTATTTATGAATCCCAAGCCGAAAGTTTCTCCAGATATGGTGTTGAATCAAGTAATTGATTTGATTATTGAAAGTGGGTATATGAAAGAATTACAATTGGCAGAAGCCCATTTTAATCCTGACTTTGTAAAGGTTACCATTAAAGCTGGTGAATTGAGCGCTCTTCAAAATTTTACATTGGGCTACCGAAAGGAAGATCAAATCCCTTATGAAATATTCAGGAAAAATAATGTTAATTATGTGAGCCTTAATTTTCCCTGGGTGGGAAATAAAAAAGGAGGGAGTCTTGAAACTTTGAAAGCACTGGCGACTAAAACGGTATTCTCAAACAAAATATCTATTAATTTCAGTGGTAATAATTTTGAATTACACGGTAGGTCATCTGATATTATATCTTATTTACTCCAGATGGCTGATAATGGACTCATCCAAAAATTTACATTGTCAGTTTTTCATTTAGAATCTGGGCAATTTTATCTTAAAGTACAAGCCAATCAGGTATGACTTCGGTAATTGCAGGAAAGTTTAAAGGTAGGAAATTGTTTGATGTAAAAAACCTTCATGTGCGACCCACACAGGCGAAAGTGAGAAAGTCCATTTTTCAGATATTAGAACCATTTGATGGATTAGAAGTGCTGGATCTTTATGCCGGAGTAGGGACCCTAGGTATTGAAGCCATGAGCCGAGGGGCATCACGGGTTGTGTTTGTTGAAAAAAATAGACGTGTGTTTAAAGTGTTAAAAAAAAATATAGATTTATTTGAACCGGAAAATTCAAAATTAATATTGATGGATGTAAAAAAATATTTACTCCAGGTAAAAAACCAATATTTTGATATTATTTTAGCAGACCCCCCCTACTCAGAAGTGAGTTTTGCAAGTGTGAAAGCTAGTGCTGAGAATTTTTTAAAACCCGGCGGAATTTTGTGCATGGAAATGAAGAAGGAATCCATTGACGAAAAGAATGTCAGAGTAAAACATTATGGCAGTACCCAAGTAGTTTTTTGGAAATCCGCCGCATGAAAATAGCAATATATCCCGGATCGTTTGACCCCATTACCAATGGGCATGTGGATATTATTGAGAGGGCTGTACACATATTTGACAAAGTAATTGTCACTGTTGCCCGAAATGCCGAAAAGTCATCCCCATTATTTTCTCCTGATGAACGAATAGCTTTAATTACAGAAACTTTATCAGGACTGAAAAATATTGAAGTTGATTCTTTTGAGGGACTCATGGTGGACCATGCAGTAAAACATGACGCTGTAGCCGCTATCAGAGGACTGAGAGCCTTGTCTGATTTTGAATTTGAATTTAAGATGGCACTAATGAATCGAAATCTTAATGAAGAAATCAGTACCCTATTTCTTATGCCTCATGCCAAATATACCCATGTAAGTTCTTCCATGGTTCGAGAGGCAGCTTCTCTGGGTGGAAACGTAAGTGATTATGTGCCGGCTCATGTGGATATTGCATTGAAAGAAAAATATGACCATGTATAAATACCGGGATAGAATAATAAGATTGGGAAAGGAAACTGGTGCTCAAATTGTACTGCCAGAAATGACGGATACTCGAGTAAGGGAGGCTGCAAAAGAATTAACTTCAATAGGGTTTGAAGTTTTAAAAATTGAAGATTATCAGGATAATATTGATCTTTATCTGGACCATCTCAGTACCTTACCTTTCACCGATAATTGGCCTGCTCATAATCTCAGGGAATTTTTAAATGACCCTTTGCAATTTGCCATGGCAATGGTAGCTTGTGATGATGCCGATTGTCTGGTTGCAGGAGCGGTTACCTCCAGTAGTGATGTTATCCGCTCGGCAATACGAATGATTGGAATTCGTCCTTCATCCAATCAGGTATCCAGTATTTTTTTAATGTTATCCCCAGATGGTGACAATGCGTTTACATTTGCAGATTGTGCAGTTGTCCCTGAACCGGACAGTAAACAACTAGCTTCTATTGCGGCAGAGTCAGCAGAGTTTCACCATTTTCTAACGGGGGAAGAGCCGGTGGTGGCATTCTTATCATTTTCCACCAAGGGCAGTGCTAGCCATTACCGAGTGGACAGAGTGAGAGATGCCGTAGAAATATTTGGGAAAAAACATCCCCAAATTATTCATGATGGTGAGGTTCAGGTTGATGCAGCCATTAACCCTGAAGTGAATAAATCTAAAATACCAAACTCACCCATAAATGGTGATGCAAATGTACTTGTTTTCCCTAATTTAGATGCTGGGAATATTGCCTATAAAATTACTCAACGCCTTGGTGGATATTCTGCCTGGGGTCCTCTTTTACAGGGATTAAATAAACCCGTGCATGATCTATCCCGGGGATGTTCAGTAAATGACATTATGAATGTATCCGCAATTGCTGCACTTCAAAGGAATATGTATGCCAACGTATAATTATTATTGCAATGATTGTAATACCCATTTTTCCTATTTCCAGAAAATGAGTGATATTGCTAAATCCAATTGTGAAAAGTGTGACGGAAATATTAAACGAGTCATTACTGGCGGGACTGGATTGATATTTAAAGGGTCAGGTTTTTATTTAACGGATTATAAAAATGATTCAAAATCAAAAGTAGATAAGAATGAATCTGAAACTCCTGGAAAAAGTGAATCAAAAAAAGAAGGAAAATCAGAATCTAAAAGTAGCAATTCAGAGAAAAAATCAACAGTAAAAAAAGAGAAAAAATCAAATGAATAAAGTACAGGTACCATCTTCCGGGCAAAAAATTACAATGGGAGACAAAAAGCTTAACGTTCCAGATAACCCCATAATTCCTTTTATAGAAGGAGACGGAATCGGACCAGATATTTGGAACGCAGCTGTTCGGGTTTTAGATGCAGCTGTAGAAAAGGCTTATGGTGGTAAAAAGAAAATCCATTGGATGGAAGTATATGCTGGCGAAAAATCAAATGATGTTTATGGTCCCGATACTTGGCTTCCTCAAGAAACATTGGATTATATAAATGAATATCTTGTGGCTATAAAGGGACCGCTTACCACTCCTGTGGGTGGGGGTATTCGTTCTATCAATGTGGCGCTTCGGCAGGAATTGGATTTATATGTATGCCTCCGTCCTGTTCGTTGGTACAAAGGGGTACCATCTCCAGTAAAAGATCCTTCACGAATTGATATGGCAATTTTCCGTGAAAATACAGAGGATATATACGCCGGTATTGAATTTGAGGCAGGGTCTGAGGATGTAACTCGGTTTTTGGATCTTATGAAAAACCACTTTTCTGTACGATTTGGTAAAATTCGTTTTCCCAAAACAACCGGAATTGGAATTAAACCTGTATCTAAGGAGGGTACCCAACGGCTGGTGTTTGATGCCATAGAATATGCAATCCGCTTAAATCGGAAAACGGTAACGTTGGTACATAAGGGCAATATCATGAAATTCACCGAAGGTGGATTTAAGACTTGGGGTTATGAGATTGCTGAGTCAAAATTTGGTGATGAAACCTTCACTTGGGCACAGTATGATCGGATAAAAGAAAAAGAAGGAAAAGATGCTGCCAATGCTGCACAGAATGAGGCTATATCTGAGGGAAAAATTATTGTAAAGGATGTCATTGCAGATGCCTTCCTTCAGCAAATTTTAACTCGACCTTCCGAATATGATGTTATAGCCACCATGAATTTGAATGGGGATTATATTTCTGATGCCTTGGCTGCACAAGTTGGTGGTATCGGTATTTCTCCAGGTGGAAATATCAATTTTATTACTGGAAAAGCTATTTTTGAAGCTACTCATGGAACTGCACCCAAATATGAAGGTTTGGATAAGGTGAATCCGGGATCAGTAATATTATCTGGAGAGATGATGTTCCGCTATATAAACTGGCAGGAGGCTGCAGATATCATTGTTGAATCCATGAATAAAACCATCAGTGACAAGACAGTGACCTACGATTTTGAACGTCTTATGGAAGGAGCCACATTACTCAAATGTTCTGAATTTGGAGATGCTCTCATCCAGAATATGTAAATTATGTTCCAAATTAATCATTCTAATTTTCACCACGGAGTCACAGAGAATCTAAAAAATTAATATATCTTCTATTAAAGGATAAGTAGGGTGATGGGTGAAGAGGTGATTTTATCATTTATATAAATGAAATAAAAAATTGGTACTAAACTCAATACTGATATACTTAATTAAATGAAATTTATTGATCATACAACCCTCCTGGTGAAAGCTGGGAGTGGTGGCATGGGTTGCATTGCTTTCCTCCGGGAAAAATTTCGCCCAAAAGGTGGTCCCTGCGGTGGAGATGGCGGTCGAGGCGGCAGTATAATATTTCGAGTAAATAAACAATTGAGTACCCTTCAAGATATCACCCTGAACCATTTATATCGTGCTGAAAATGGAGCCAACGGCGGTGGCAAAAATATGCATGGTAAAAATGGAAAAGACATCATAATTAAAATTCCACCAGGCACCATCATTAAAAATGCAGAGACGGAGCAGATACTCAAAGACCTTACAGGCGAAAATGAATCGTATGTTGTTGCAAAAGGAGGTAACGGAGGTTTTGGGAATGCCCGCTTCAAAACCCAGCGTAATACTGCTCCAAAAATTGCCAATGATGGTCAACTTGGCGAAGAAGTGAAAATTGAATTAGAGTTGAAAGTTTTGGCA
>JACNLQ010000076.1 GCA_014381415.1 Fidelibacterota bacterium | reverse complement strand
CCCGGTTCCACATTCCCTGAAAAACTTCAGTTGAACCTGTAAAGTGAATTCCTGCCAAATGGGGGCTGTCCATTACTGGGTCACCAACTTCAGCGCCAGAACCAGGGAGAAAGTTAATTACACCATCTGGTAATCCAGCTTCCTGAAGAAGCTTCATTATAAAATACCCTGAATAAACGGATGAGGATGCGGGCTTCCAAAGTGCTACATTTCCCATGAGGGCAGGTGCAGAAGGAAGATTGCCAGCTATTGATGTGAAATTAAAGGGAGATACCGCAAATACAAATCCTTCTAATGCTCGATATTCCAGGGAGTTATGCATACCATCTGGTGAAATAAGGGGCTGATTATTACAAATATCTTCTGCAAACTGGCAGTTGAAATTGAAAAAGTCTATGAGTTCACAGGCAGCGTCAATTTCGGCTTGAAAAACATTTTTACTCTGGCTGAGCATTGTGGCAGCATTGATAGTATCCCGCCAGGAGCCTGCTAATAATTCTGCAGCTCTGCGAAATATAATTGTTCTCTCTTGCAAAGGGGTATTAGACCATGAGTACCAGGCATCCAAAGCTGTATCAATGGCTTTCCGAACTTCCACCGCACCGGCTTTATGGAAATCAGCTAGGATATCATGATGATCATGAGGTTTTCGGCATTGTCCTGTGTTGCCTGTAAAAATTTCTTTACCACCAATGATAATAGGGATATCATAGGACTCATTCTCCATTTCTGCTAATTTGGATTTAAGACTGATACTTTCTGGAGAACCGAGAGTGTATTCTCGAACCGGTTCGTTTACAGCAGAGGGTATATCAATAGTAATTTCTTCCATGGTTTAATTCCGTTTTAAGATAAATAAAGTTTTTGATGGAAATGCCCCGATTTTGGAGCCTGAAAATTTACTTTGTATGGGTTTTGGAGAACAAGAAATTAGTTGGAGTTTGATGTAATGAGTTGCAAAGATACACACTATCCTTTCCCTCATGCGGCGGACAAGCATTAATAATTCGTAAATAACCATTATAACCTTTCTGTTGTTCTCATTTAAATATTCGTTTTAATCTTTCCCTATGAAAACCAACCGAAATGACAGCTGTCCATGCGACAGTGGAAAAAAATATAAGAATTGTTGTGAACAGAAACGGTTTCAGTCCGGGGATGAAAACCGGATGACTCGCTGGTTTGTATCAGCCGCTGTGGGACTTTTTCTGGCTGTATTTGTATGGGGTGTTATTGAATTTTTTGCCACAGACCATCCTGAGATGGAAGCCTATAAATGTGATAACCCAAGTTGCGGAAAAATTCATTACCGACCCATAACAGATAATAATTAAGTCTTCCGCCGGAATTTGCGGTTAGTAGCCGAAAAATATTTTTGACGGAGTAGAAAAAACCAAACTTTATTGAGTTAATTGCTACAATAATTATAGGAATATTGATTAATTCTTATGTCCCCAATGTCACCAACTCAATTACAATATTTAATAAAAGCATTGTTTATTTTCTAATCTTATATTAAGATATGAGTACAGATATTTCAAATTAATATAAAGGATAGGCTATGGAACATATACCAGTTGTAAAAAATTATATGACCACTCGACTTATAACCCTTACCAGGGAAATGGATGTATATTTTGCTATTGGTCTTCTTCTGAAAAATAGGATTTCAGGAGCACCCGTTATAGATGATGATTTTAATGTAGTTGGAATTTTATCTGAAAAAGATTGTCTGCGCATATTTGCAAATGGATCTTTTTACGATATGCCAGGTGGTCCTGTTTCCAAGTTTATGACAGAGGTGGTTTCAACCGTGAAGCCCAATAGCGATTTGTTTTCGGTGGCAGATGTTTTTCTCCAACATAATTTCCGGCGTATGCCCGTTGTTGAAGGAAAGAAACTGGTGGGACAAATCAGCCGCAGAGATGTGCTGAGAGCCATACAGGAAAGCACCAGCTATAATGTGGATAATAAAGAAATAAATGGCTACATCACCCAGGAAATGAAAGGCTCTCTCTCTAAATAACAAGTTGCCAATATTAATTGACCAATGACAAATGACCTCATTTTCTACATTGCTTTAGCACTCATGTTCACCCATCAGTTTGATGCCATGCGCTGCCATGAATGGCGAATGATTCCACCCCTGTCTGGAATGAGGGATAGTACATCCCAGCGAATTTTCATTATGACTCATTTCCCAGTATTGGTACTCATTTTCTGGATATTCGCCAAAGGGAGTGACAGTACCATTTATAACTTTCAACTCATTACAGATATTGTCCTGGCAGGACATATAGGAAAGCATATTGTACTTAATTCCCATATAAAAAATGAATTTAGAGATACCCTTTCCCAAATTATAATTCTCTCTGTTTCAGTTTTTGCTTCGATGCATTTAATTCTGCTGTTGGAAATTATTTCTTTATAAAAATGGTAGGGGATGGCTTTCCCATCCCATTGACAACCGGGCAAGGAAACCTTGCCCCTACTGGTAAAATTCAACTTTATATAATACATAACCGTTAGGGGTGAATTCAATTCGTCCCAATTGACAAGGACAGAATGAAAACCCTACCCCTAGTAACATCATAATTGGTGAAAGTATCATCTTCAATAAATGACGGGAAGGGCAATTTTGCCCCTACAATTTCATCTGTGTGAATCTTAGGTTAATATTCATTCGAGAGAATTCGTGACCATTTATGATTAATTAAAACATTATTCCATTGTTCAGTCCCGCTGAAACAGGGTAAAATTTCCTCTTAGAATTTCACCAATTCTTTACTTAATTCATGACATCACCAAAACGCTTATTTCTCATTGACGGAATGGCTCAAATCTATCGAGCCCATTTTGCCATGATTAAAAATCCACTCATAACCAAAGATGGCCGTCATACCTCTGCCATTTTTGGATTTATGAATTCACTCTTCAAACTTTTGCGAGATGAAAATCCCGATTATATTGCGGTGGTTCTGGACTGTAAAGAACCCACCTTTCGCCACAAACTTTATACCGAATATAAAGCCACACGTGAAAAAATGCCGGAGGAATTAGTAGAGCAGTTAGAACCCCTCTATGAGGTAATATCCCATACCAATATACCAATATTAAAAAAACCAGGATTTGAAGCAGACGATATAATTGGAACACTGGTGAAAAAAGCGGAACAGGCAGGGCTAATTACCTATATGGTTACTGGTGATAAGGATATGATGCAGCTGGTTTCTGAGACTACTTTTATGTATGCTCCTGGTAACCGCTTTAAACCCACTACCATTTATGATAAAATAAAGGTTGAAGAGAAATGGGGGGTAGGTCCTGATGGTATTATTGATATGCTGGCATTGGTGGGGGATACCTCTGATAATGTTCCTGGAGTGGATGGTGTAGGACCTAAAACTGCCAAGAAACTGCTGGATAAATACAAGGATATCGAAACCATTCTGGAGCATGCCAATGAAGCCAAAAATAAACGTGTGCGTGAGGGGCTGCAAAATGGGAAGGATTTGGTTCATCTTTCCCGGGAGCTGGTTACTATTCACTGTGATGTGCCAGTGGAATTTCACGTGGAAGAACTCATTCGCAAAGATATGGATGGAGAAGCACTATCCCATGACTTCCAGGATTTAGAAATGTATTCCCTAATTACTCAGGTGGAGGCCATAAACGGTAAGGGTGTCGTTGCTTTAGAACAGCCTGATAAAAATTACCAGACTATTTTAACCCAAACTGATTTAGATTCGTTAATTACCACAATTTCTACTGCAGAATTAATTTCATTCGATTTGGAAACAACCTCCGTTACACCTCTTGAAGCAGATATCGTTGGGCTGTCATTTTCAGTAAAAACAAATGAGGGCTATTATATTCCAGTAGAATACCCCGAAATAAATTCCAAGCCCGGATTAACACTGGATGCAGTTTTAGAAAAACTCAATCCCATATTTGAAAATGATAATAATCGCTTCTGTGGACAGAATATTAAATATGATGCCTTGGTTCTCAGCCGTTATGGTATTCATATTTCGAATATAGTATTTGACACAATGATTGCCGAGTATATGCTCCATCCGGAGAAAAACTCATATAAAATGGATTACCTCTCCATTGATTATTTGAATTATCGAATGGTTCCCATTGATGATCTTATTGGTACGGGGTTGCATAAGAATTCCATGGCAGAGGTGCCCCTAGAGGATATTTCCTTTTACGCCAGTGAAGATGCAGATATTGCATTTCAGCTTACCAGAATATTAAAAGATAAATTAGAAGAAGAAAGTTTATATAGGCCATATAATGATATTGAAATTCCATTAATACCAGTGCTCACTACCATTGAGAAAAATGGAGTGTATTTGAATTTAGATTTTCTTTCCGAACTTTCGAGGAAATTTGGGGAAGGGTTAGAAAAGCTCACGGAAAAAATTCATCAAATGGCTGGACGAGAATTTAATATTAATTCCCCGAAACAGTTGGGTGAAATATTATTTGATGAGCTGGAATTGAAGCCCATCCGAAAGCGCAGTACAGCAGTGGAGGTGCTGGAGGTTCTGAAAAATTATCATCCATTACCTGAAGAAGTATTGAAATATCGTCATTTAGCAAAATTGAAAAACACATACGTGGATGCTATACCCAATTATGTTAATAAAGAGACAGGAAGAGTGCACACATCTCTCAATCAAACCATAGCTGCTACGGGACGGCTATCCAGCACATCTCCGAATTTTCAGAATATCCCCATTCGTACTGATACAGGGAGGGAAGTCCGTAAAGCGTTTACAGCTCAGAAATCTGATTGGGTGATTTTATCAGCGGATTATTCCCAGGTAGAACTGCGCATTATGGCTCATTATTCCCAGGAACAAGAACTCATAAAGGCTTTTGAGGAAGATTCAGATATTCACAGAAGAACAGCCGCATTGGTAAATGGTATTACCGAAGCAGAAGTAACCCCGGACCAAAGGAGATCTGCTAAGGTGGTTAATTTTGGTATTATGTATGGAGCTGGACCCTATCGTATGAGCCAGGAGTTAGGCATTTCCATGGCGGATGCCAAAATTTTGATTGACAACTATTTTGATTCTTATCCGGGTATCCGGAAATATATGGATGAAACGCTGGCTCTGGCACGAGAAAAAGGCTATGTAGAAACATTGTATAAGCGTCGCCGAAAAACAGAAAACCTGAACGCCACCAATCGCAATATAGTACAAGCAGAAGAACGGGTAGCTATCAATATGCCCATTCAAGGTACAGCCGCGGATATAATTAAAATTGCCATGATCAACATTCATAAACGCATGGAAAATGAAAACTTTCAAAGCAAAATGATTCTCCAGATTCATGATGAACTTTTATTTGAATGTCCACAAGCTGAAGTTGAAAAATTAGCAGCCATGGTAGTTGATGAAATGGAAGGGGCGGTGACTTTATCAGTCCCATTAAAAGTTGATTGGAACTATGGGAAAAGTTGGTTTGAAGCGCATTAGTATGAGTAGGAACTTACTGGATAGTAGGAGCTGGGTACTGGGAACTAGAGTCAGATGAGTTACAAAAATTTGGAGATTTGGGGTTTATCACGTGAGTTGGTTATAGAATTTCATAAAATAACATTAAAGGACCTGCCTAAATTTGAAATGTATGAAGAAGGAAGTCAAATTAGGAGGTCAATTAATTCTGTAAAATCAAATATTGTAGAAGGATATGGAAGGAGAAAATATATTAATGATTATATTCATTTTTTACACTATTCTCATGCCTCTAATGATGAGACCATAGACCATTTAGAAAATTTAATTGAAACTGAATCATTAAAAGATAAAGAAAAATATTTAAACCTTCATGCTAAACTAACTTTATTAGGTAAAAAACTAAATTTATTCATCCAATCAATTCAGAGAAGAGCAAAGGGTGACTAGTCAAAATATTAGGATTCATAGTTCCAAGCTCCCAGACCCTAGAACCAAGGGACTATTAATATAAATGGAAGCATCAATAACATTTAAATCAGTTGGAAAAGCCATCGGCAATAAAACCCTACTGGCGGATTTATCCTTTGGGGTGGAAAAAGGATCAACCTTTGTACTTATTGGAGAAAATGGATCAGGGAAGTCCATGATATTAAAATTACTGGTAGGTCTCATCGAAAAAGACACAGGCTCAGTATATATTCATGGGCAGGATATAGGCAGTAGAAGTTTAGAAACACGATCCATGTGTGGGTACATGCCCCAGAATATAAATCTAGATGATGACCTTACTATATTTGATAATATATCCATCCATGGACAACTGCATGGATTAACTTCTGCTGAAGCTAAAAAGAATACCCTCCATTGGGCAGATTTACTGGGATTTACAAGATTCTTAAGACAGTCTCCACATGATCAAGCTTATGGTCTTCAAAGAAAAATATTATTTGCCCGTGCCCTGGTTCATGATCCGAAAGTATTGTTATTGGATGAACCTACAACGGGAATGGATCCTCACAGCCGAAGTACAGTTTGGAATATATTGGATAAACTCCACTATAATAAAACTATAATTTTTGCCACTCAAAATTTCACCGAAGCAGAACGTTATGCTAATAGGATTGCCATACTCCATGAAGGAAACATTAAAATGGATGGAACTCTGGAGAGACTTATTGAAACAACCCATGGACTCACCAATTATCGCTTGGCATTTTCTACAGAACCTCCTCAAGAATTTATGGATCAGCTGGAACAATATCCCCGAGTACTACGCCCCAGGCTGAAGGGATTGGAATTAGAGTTTTATTCCCGTGAGCGCCAACAATTTTTCAATGTATTACGTCTTGCATTAGAGCATGATTTAGCTGATCTTGACACCAGTATTTGCAGACTGAGAGATTTATTTATCGGTCTCACGGAAGGAGGATTAGAATGAATCCATTAATTCCTCTATTTAAGCGTGAATTTTTAGAATTTAAAAAAAATGTATTTCCAATTTTTTTATTTTGGATCTTGATGCCTATTGTTATTCATACATTTTTAGCAATTCCCCTATCTAGAATTATTACCATGGACATACGATATTTAAACTGGTCAGCCGGGGGAATATGGATAACAACTGCTGGAATGACAGCATTTTTGCAATCTGCCAGTCGAATGAGAAAAATACAATTTGAGTCACAACAGATTGATGCACTTCTAAAAACACCTATATCAAATTTAGATTTAATTCTCATAAATATTGCTAGAGGAATGATTTATGGTGTTGGTCAATTTATTGTAGCAATTATAATAACTTCAACTTTAAATAATGAATATTTGAGCATTAACAGCATTCTTATAATTACCCTGCAGATGTTCACTTTAATATTACATTTTTCTTTAGTAGGTACCTTAATTGGAATGCTGGTTTCAAATGGTATATTTTTTGTAAATATTTCATTTATTCTTTTTTTGGGTGTCACCATGGGGTTCGGTAATTTCATACCCCTGAAATATTACCCCATTTCGTTTTTGTCCGTTATCAATTCTATACCTACAACAACAGCATTTGAAAATGTTAGGTCTGTTATTTTACATAATCCATTTAACTGGGTTGGATTTTCCCTGACCCTACTAGGAACCATTATTATTGGAATTATTACACTTATAATTAGCCATAAAATATTTAGAAAAATATGAAAATAGAAGATAGATTTTATATAATTGGTGTAGATGGAGGTGCCTCTAAAACGAGGGGTATTTTATTTACAGATGAGGGAGAAACCATTGCCTCAATTATTGATAAGGGCAGCAATGTTTCTGTGAATGGAGAGGTTGCAGCAACTCGTATTTATGATATGATAAAAAATTTATGCAGTGTTGCAGAAATCCCCACAGAATATGTGGATGCAGTTGGCTTGGGATTGGCAGGGTCGTCCAGTCAAGATGGCCGCGATATGGTATTTGGTAAATTGGATAATATTAAATTATCCCAACGAACCATAATAATGAATGATGACGAAGCAGCGTTTGTTCTGGGTTGCCTCGGTGATTTTGGCATTTTGGTGACAGTTGGTACGGGGATTAATTGTATGTCCCGAATTGCAGGTGGGAAAACAGTCCGGCAGGCAGGGAAGGGACATGATCAGGGCGATAGGGGTAGTGGATATTGGATAGGGAGGCAAGCTTTACTAAATCTAACGTTAAATGAAACGTCTGTTTTGGGAGATCAAGACTTGGAAGAAATCATGTCTGTTTTCTTAAAGCATGTGGAAGAAGAAGAATATCAGGTGGCAATTGAAAAACTAAACGAAAGTGATGATGCGGTGTCTATCATTGCGGGGATTGCGGAATCTATAATTGAATTGGCTGAAAAAGGAAATGAGGTGGCATTATCTATTATGCAGGAAGCTACTCATGCTGTCTCTGAATATATTATAGCCTTAACGGATGAATTAGAATACAATGAGAACCATATTGTATTATCAGGAAATGGGTCAGTAATCAGAAATGACTTTTTTAGAAAATCTTTAAACGATGACCTTCGATTTAATTTTCCAGATATTAAGTGGACATTCTCCTCAATATCCCCTGCCTATGGAGCAGGAATATTAGCAGCTAAATTACATGATGTAGAAGTTAAAATAAGCGACATAGTAAAAGGAGATGCTCTTGCTCCAGCCTGAAGCCGATATTTATCTTAATCACTTAAAGCAGAATTACTTTGCCATTAAAAATATGGTAGGGGATGCTAAGATTATGGCAGTTATTAAGGCAAATGCTTATGGGCATGGAGCCGTTTCTGTTGCCCATGTTTTATCAGATATTGGTGTCCATGGATTTTGTGTTGCCTTAGGTAGTGAGGCCATGGAACTCTTGAATGCCGGTATCCAGGAACCCATTTTACATTTGGGAAAAATTACTTCAAAAAATTATACATTGTATAAGTCAGGGCAAGTTCGTTGTTCAATAAACTCAATTAATGATGTTCCTGAGCTTAAAGAATATGCTTCCCCTAATTCGCCCATATTTTCCCATCTAAAAATTGATACAGGAATGGGACGGATGGGTGTCTGCCTTGAAAAAACTAAGTCAATTATGCAATTGCTGGCAGATACCCCTGAAATTCGAGTGGAAGGAGTATATTCTCATTTTGCAACTGCTGAAGAGAAAAATACTCAATTTCGGGATCAACAATTAGATCAATTTAGGAAGGTTATAAAATTAGCTAATGAAATTTTACCTGAGACGCATTATTTTCACATTGCTAATTCTTCAGGCATTTTAAATTGTGCGGAATCTCATTTTAATATGGTACGCCCCGGGATTTCTCTCTATGGAGTATCACCATTGGGAATGCCTCACAATAAATTAAAGCCGGTGATGAAAATGAAAGCTCCAGTTGTATTGGTGAAAAAAATTAAAGCAGGTGATTCGGTAGGATATAGTCGCCTTTATACTGCTGAAAAGGATGAAAAAATTGCATTGCTTCAGGCAGGATATGCCGATGGTATTCCAACAGAATTCTCTAATTCAGGTAGTGTAGAAATAAATGGATTATACTATCCAATTATTGGGAAGGTATCTATGGATCTAATTGCTATCAATTGTAATGAAGATGCAATTAAAGATGGAGATGAAGCTGTATTTTGGGGAGGAGAGGATGAAAAGACTCAATTAGAATATTTAGCTGTGAAATACAAAAAAATCCCATATGAATTTCTCACTGGGGTATCTGCCCGTGTTGCCCGAAATTTAATTAATGAGTAAATTAATTTTTCCACTCTTATTTTTGATGGCTTGTGCTGTAGCACCACAGCCTGAACTAACTTCTCTGCCCCTAAAAACCTACAATCAATCAGATTGGAATAAACTTACACTCAGAGAAAAGATTGCCCAAATGATTATGGTACGGATTCGGGGCGATTATTATCACAGCAAGCATTGGTATCGCAATTCTCTAGAAAATTGGCTGAAGGATGATGGAATTGGTGGAGTAATTTCCTTTGGCGGAAGTATTCATGGCAGTTATTATAATGTTCAGCAATTTCAAAAATGGGCAAAATATCCTCTATTGGTGGCTGCTGATTATGAACGTGGATTGGGACAGTGGATGGGTGGTGGAACCCTCTTCCCAAGCAATATGGCTGTTGCGGCCACAGGTGATAGTAGTCTTGCCTATGACCAGGGGAGAATTACTGCCCTAGAAGCCAGAGCATTGGGGGTGCAGGTTACATTCTCACCTGTGATGGATATTAATAATAATCCTGCTAACCCAATTATAAACTTTCGCTCCTATTCAGATAATAGGGAAACGGTATCAAAATTTGGCTCAGCTTTTATCAGGGGTGCTCAAGAAAATGGACTCATCGCCTGTGCTAAACATTTTCCCGGTCATGGAAATACGGCTACTGACAGTCACACAAGTTTACCAACTATTAAAGGGAGTCGGTTAGAGTTGGAATCACTTGAACTGTACCCATTTAGGCAAGCAGTAAAGTCCGGAGTAAAAATGATCATGGTGGGACATATTGCGCTTCCGGGATTGGATGATAGCGGAGACCCTGCCTCCCATTCGGTTGCAATTACAACAGACCTCCTCCGTAATGAAATGGGATTCGATGGTGTCATCATCACAGATGGTATGGAAATGGGTGGTCTCACCCAAATGGCGTGGGCGGGGGAGTCTGCAGTACGTGCCGTAGAAGCTGGGGTTGACATTCTCCTTTTACCCATTGATGTAAAGCATACTATTGATTCCATAGAAAAGGCTGTGCAATCGGGGAGGATCAGTGAAAATCGAATTAATGAATCTGTTGCCAGAATTTGGAAAATGAAACATGAAATGGGGCTATTATCTGGATTAACTCAGCCTTTATTTTCAGAATTGGAAAGCATAGTGGGAATACCTGAGCACCAAAAGAAAGCCCGTGAAATTGCAAGGAAATCTATAACCCTTGTAAAAGATGACAATTATCAGTTGCCTCTACATCCTGAAAAAATAGATTCGTTGGCACATATCATATTATCCTTAGATGACGGTGCTCGGGGCTATGTAAAATCATTTAGTACCGATATAATTCGTACTCATGGACATGTAAAAGAAATGTTTATAAATGACCCCATATCTGAATTAGGGAGAAAAGATGTGCTGAACCAAATTAATGGGGTCGATCAGATAGTAATATCACTGGTTGTTCGTATTCGCATGGATAAGGGTATTGCCAGTATTGATTCGTCTCATTCGCTACTGCTTGCAGATTTACAAAAAACGGGTATTTCCATGGTAACCTTCAGCTTTGGCAGTCCATACCTACCTGCTTATAAAATGTTAGAAACTTATGTCTGTGCTTTCGGCTATGGAAGCGTAAGTATAAAAGCTGCATCAGATGTTCTATGGGGACGCTCGGTTGTAAATGGAAGACTTCCCGTAAATTTATCCCCTAAATTGCCCAGGGGTTTTGGAGTAAAAAAAAAGAAAAGATTTAAGAATTGGGGCTCGGTGAATTCAATTAATTTTCAGAATGCCGAAACAGTTTTAAAAAATGCCATAAAGAGCAAGATTTTCCCCGGAGCCCAGATAGCTGTGATTCAAAATGGTAGTCTTATTTACAGTAGTGGTTTTGGACATTTTTCCTACGATCCAGATTCTCCTCAGGTGGATGGTGAAACTATTTATGATATAGCTTCCCTTACCAAAGTTTTGGCTGCTGTACCCGTCGCCATGAAACTTATATCTCAAAAAAAGTTATCTTTGGATCATACCGTAGAGCAATTCTTCCCTCAATTTACAGGAAATGGAAAAGAGGATGTTACCATTCGCCATTTGCTCACCCATTCCTCCGGTCTGCCTGGTTATTACCAATTCTTTTTAGATGATAAGATAAAAACTAAAGCAGATGTAATGAGCTATATCTTGAATGTGGAATTAAATGTAGCGCCGGGTACAAATTTTGAATACAGCGATTTGGGATTTATTTTACTCAGCTCCATTATTGAAAAAGTAAGTGGGCGGACATTAGATCGTCTGGTGCAATCATGGTTTTTTAATCCCATTGAAATGAAAAGTACACGCTATTTACCGCCTATGGATTGGAAATTGAGAATTGCTCCAACCGAATTGGATACCCTTTACAGAAATAGACTCATCCATGGCGAAGTTCATGATGAGAATACCTATCTCATGGGGGGTGTTTCTGGTCATGCAGGATTATTTTCCACGGCGGAAGATATTGCCCGATATGCCCAAATGCTGGTGGACGGAGGTCTTTGGAATGGAAAAAGATTTTTTAAAGAAGAACAAGTGCAGGATTTTACTACTGTACAAAATATACCTCAGGACTCAGACATGGCTTTGGGTTGGGATACTCCCTCACAGTCTGGTAAATCAATTGCCGGAGATTATTTTACTCCCGGTTCATTCGGTCATCTGGGATTTACGGGTACCTCACTGTGGATTGACCCAAATCAGGAGATAATAATTGTACTTCTCACCAATCGAGTCCATCCCAGTAGAAAAGGGAAAGAGGGTAGTAAGGAAATGTATGGGGTGAGAAGAGAGTTTTATAATAGAATCATGGAAGTACTAATCAGTACCGTAGCAGAGTAGCTGTTTTATGCATTATATTGATTTAGGAATTATCATTCTTTTCCTAGGTGGAATCTCCGCTTACGGCATTTATAATTCTAGGAAGAATAAATCGGCTGAGGACTATTTCTTAGCTGGGCGCAATACTCCTTGGTGGGTAGCAATGTTTTCAATTGTGGCAACGGAGACTTCAGTACTTACTTTTGTATCCGTGCCTGGGCTTGCCTATCGTGGTGACTGGTTCTTCCTACAACTGGCAATGGGTTATATTCTAGGTCGGGTATTGGTTTCCATTTTTCTCCTTCCCCAGTATTTCAAAGGAAATATTACTTCCATTTATGAAATATTGGGTTCACGTTTTGGTAAGCCGGTTCAAAAGACGGCCTCTGGAATATTTCTCATTACTCGCCTATTTGCTGATGGTGTCCGTTTCTTAGCTACAGCGGTGGTAGTGCAGGTGGTGACGGGTTGGCCCATTTGGATGGCAGTCCTCATTATTGGAATTGTCACTATGGTATACACCTTATCAGGGGGTATTCGTACAGTTCTCTGGGTGGACACCTTCCAGTTTGTGTTGTATTTAGCTGGGGGTGCTATTGTTATATATTTTATTTTGAACTCTGTAGAATTTTCAGATTGGGTACCTTTATTGGAAGCTGGGAAAACACGGATATTCCGCTTTACTACAGATAATATGTTCACTGATGCCTGGTTCTTTGGTTCTGCTTTCCTTGGGGGAATCCTACTGTCCTTCGCATCCCATGGCGCTGATTATATGATGGTGCAGCGGGTACTCACCTGCGGGAATCTCAGTTCAGCCCGAAAGGCAATGATAGGCAGTGGATTTTTTGTGTTTCTACAATTTGCAGTATTTCTGTTGGCAGGCTCTTTAATATGGATATATACTGGTGGTATTGAAATGACCAAAGACAGGGAACTTTCTACCTTTATAGTTAACCATTTGCCTATCGGTGTACGGGGAATATTATTGGCTGGTGTGCTTTCGGCGGCAATGTCAACGCTGAGTTCATCAATCAATTCACTGGCATCATCAACTATTCATGATTGGATGCGAAAAAACATTAGCCTAAAACGCTCTATGATAGTGAGTGCTGTTTGGGCAATCCTGCTCATACTTCTGGCGTTATTTTTTGATGAAGGCAATACAGCAGTTGTGGTGTTGGGTTTAAAAATTGCTTCCTTTACCTATGGGGGATTACTGAGTTTGTTTATCTTATCAAGGTCAGACAAAAAATTCACCACACCCATTTTGATTATTGGACTTCTCGGAAGCCTGGGCACTGTGTTTTTTCTCCAATGGATGGGAGTAGCTTGGACCTGGTATATAGGAATTGCAGCAATTTTAAATCTACTGCTTGTGCATGGACTTCATTTTGCAGGGGTGAAGAAAGGTATTGTAATAATGAGCATTCTCCTATTTGCTGGATATTATAACTATTTAAGTGGTCAATATCAAAGTGGATTGGAAGTATTATCTGAAGATGGATTTGCCATTTTAAAAGGTAAAAATTTAGGTGTGGTTGTGAACCATACCTCTGTGAATAGAAATGGCAATCATTTTATCAAATTAGCTCATGAAAATGGTGTAATTATAAAGGCAATATTTACGCCTGAACATGGCTTCAAGGGTGTATCTGGAGCTGGCGAAAAGGTAGAAAATGGACTTGACCACCTTACTGATTCTCCTATTTATAGTTTGTATGGAAAGACCAAAAAGCCAACTCCAAAAATGTTAAATGAGATTGATATATTGGTTTTCGATATGCAGGATATTGGCGTTCGCTACTACACCTATTTAAGTACAATGACTTTAGCCATGGAAGCAGCCGCTGAAAAAGGGATTCCGTTTATGGTGTTGGATAGAATAAATCCATTAGGAAATGATGTTTCGGGACCAATATTGAACGAGAAATTTTCATCTTTTGTAGGGATGCACCCAATACCCGTTCGACATGGAATGACTTTGGGAGAATTGGCCCAAATGATAAATGGCGAAGATTGGTTGAAAAATGGTATTAAAGCAGATTTAACCATTATACCATATTCAGGAAAAATTACACAAGTTGAAAGAGAAGCTGTATTCAATCCACCACCTTCACCCAATATGGTCAATTTAGAAACAGCCTGGTTATATCAAGGATTATGCCTATTGGAAGGAACCAATTTATCAGAGGGCAGGGGAACGGATAGTTCGTTTAAATTTATAGGCACACCCTGGATGGATAGTAAAAAATTATTTGATGAATTAATAAAAATTAAACAACCCAATGATAAATATGAAATTGCCGAATTTACCCCATTATCAATTCCGGCAGCAAAATACCCCAAATATGAGAACGAAAAATGTTTTGGATTGGCTATTCATCATTTAGAAAAACCCATTGAATGGACTATCCAATTATTATCAATTATTAAATCATTACACTCTGAACAATTCAAGTTTCTGGAATCCAATTTTATTGATAAATTATATGGTTCGGACAGGCTAAGACTTTCTATAGAGAGCGGAAAGGATTTGAATAATATAATAATTGATAAATTTGATAATGAAAACTTATTTATTAAAAGTAAGCAGGAGTACCTGCTATACTAAAATTATAAATCAAAATTAAACACATCTAAATTAAATTAGGAGATCATATGAAAAAATATGAAAAAATATTATTCGTTTTATTTTTGATAGGGATAGCTTTAATCTGGCGGAATTCAGCGACAATATCTGGTATTGGTATTCCCGATAAACATCCATTGGATGAAACAGAATACAAGAAATTTACCTTGGATAACGGCTTGAAGGTCATTCTTGTATCCAATCCAAAATACAACATTTCAGCCGCATCTATGAATGTGAAGGTAGGGTCGTTATCAGACCCAGAAGATGCTCAGGGCTTGGCACACTTTTTAGAACATTTATTATTTTTGGGGACTGAAAAATATCCAGATGTGGAAGACTATAAAATGTACCTTTCCAGTAATGGCGGTTATTCTAATGCTTACACAGCGGAAGACCATACCAATTATCTATTTGAGGTTATTCATGAAGCATATGAAGGGGGATTGGATAGGTTCTCTCAATTTTTTATAGCACCTGCTTTTAACCCCGATTATACCAATCGGGAGCAGAACGCGGTAAACTCTGAATTTCAGAAGAACCTGGAACATGATTATTGGCGCATGCGTCAGATAAAACGGACTATTTATAATGAAGATCATCCTTCCAATCATTTTGAAATTGGCTCATTGGAAACTCTAGAAAAGGTAGATAGACAGGTTTTACTGGATTTCCATAAAAAATATTATTCTGCAAATCAAATGGCATTGGCATTGTTGAGTAAATATCCACTTTCAGATATGGAAAATTGGGCTCGGAAATATTTTAGTGATATTAAGAATAATAAAGCTCCAGAAATTGACTATCCCCCCGTATATCTTTCTGAAAAAGATGCCTTGCGTCTCATCCGTGTAAAACCAGTTAAGGATAAAAAAGAGTTAGGACTGGAATTTCCACTTCCCATTGACTTGTATCAATATTATGACAGCAAACCCATGAGCATTTTAGGCACATTAATGGGGTATGAAGGCAAAGGTAGTTTGTTGTCATTATTAAAAGAAAAGGGGTTGGCAACAGGTTTAAGCGGTGGTGGCAGTCCGGATACCCCAGATTATGGATCTGCGGGGGTACATATTCAACTCACAGAGAAAGGGGTTGAAAATTATCAAGAAGTTTTGAGATATTTCTTTTCATTTGTAGAAATGTTAAAACAGGAGGGATATAAGGAATATATTTTTAATGAGCAGAAAACAATATCGCGTTTAGAAGAGGTATATTCAGATAAGGGTGAGGGAACATGGAAAGCTGTTTCCTTTGCTAATAATTTAGCATTTTATCCCATGAATATTGCCCATCGAGTGGATTACCATTTTGGAAGTCCAGACCCTGCTACATATATGAAAGTATTGTCATATATTCGACCCAATAATATGCTCTGCGTACTGTCAGACAGCGGTCAGGAAACACCTCTGGAAGAATTCTGGTATAAATCCAATTATAATTATGAAGAAATTGAGGGCAGTGCTTTTAAGGAATTGTTAACTCCCCAATTGTACACACAATTACATTTACCTGAGCCTAATCCCTATTTACCTGAAAATGCCAACTTGCTGCCAGGATTTGATAATACAAAAACGAAACCTATGCTTTTAGAAGATTCTAAAGGTCTAAAGTTGTATTGGGGCAGGGATACTGATTTCCAGCGCCCAAAAGCATCTTATAGATACAAAATCTATTTTCCAAATAAGTTTACTGATTTACACAGTCAGGTTCTCATGACCATGTATATCGCTGCGGTAAATGAGTCTATGAACGAAGCTTCTTACCCAGCTCGTTTGGCAGGAATGGATTACCATGTTTCCAATGATGCTGAGGGAATTTCAATTGCAATAAATGGATATAGTGACTCCATTGATGATTTGTTAAAGGAAGTTCTTTCAAATATGAAAAATATTTCTATTCCAGAAAGTCAATTTGAGGCGCTTCGGGATAAAAGAATTCGAGATTGGAATAATGTTGCTTTGGGAAATGCTACCGGCATTGCTCGGGAGGGAATGAGAAAAATCCTTAGAAAATATTATTATGATAGTTCAGAAATGGCTGGTGAAGCCAGCAATATAAATTTGTCAGATGTGAAACAGTTTTCAAAAGTTCTGTTAAAGAGAGGATATATCGAGGGTTTTGTGTTTGGCAATGTTTCTGAAAGTCAAGCCAGGGAAAATACAGATTTACTCACAGATATATTGAAAATTCAGGCTGAGAAATGGAAAAAGGTAATCCATCAGGGACGGCTTGATTTTACTGCCGGAGAAGATATTACTCAGGTATTAAAAACCCAAGTAAATAACTCATGTCTATGGCGATTGCAGTATTTCGGTGAAAACAGCATTGAAGAGGCTGCTCAGGCTAAGGTAATAGGTAATTTTGTTGAATCACCCTTTTATCTGGAAATGCGAACCAATCAGCAGTTGGGATATATTGTGTGGGGGGGTGCTGCCAGTACAGAAAAATCCAGCTACTTTTATTTTATTATACAATCAGGCAATCATCCTGCAGAATATTTAGCAAATCAGGCGGAACAGTTTACCTTAACCTTGCCCGATTCTCTAAGGAATTTACCTGAGGATGATTTCCTAGTTATTAAAAATTCAGTTATTGAAAAAATAAAAGAAAAGCCCACCAGTATTGCAGAACAAGCTGGAAAATATTATACTCTGGCATTTGATTATGATGGGAATTTTGATAGAAATGAAGAACTTATTAATGCTGTGGAAAACTTAACCAAGAATAAGTCTGTGGAGGTTTTATCGAAAGTCTTATCAAATGAAACACTGGAAAGAGTCAGTGTCCTACTCTATGCAAAGGAACATGAGGTGGGTAAGAATATCAAACCTTCTTTCGATTCCATAAACCAATGGAAAAATACCCGAAAATACTGGTAAATTCCCCCAAGGTAAATTGAGGTAATTATGCCATTTGCAAAAAGTTCAGGTGCTAAATCTGAAATAGATCAAAAGTTAAAATCCAAGCGCCAGTTAATTATTGAAGAAGAGCGAATTAGAGTATTAGGCGACTCTCTCATGCTCTTTTATGATAAATTGATGGAGAGTTTTGAGTTAATCCATCCTCAAAATGATCAGGTTGAGGGGGGTGCTCAATTGGTAGTCCGTGAGGAAGTTGAACAACTAGCTCGAGAATATGCTGCCACCAAACCCATTGGATTTTGACCGTAAGGTGTAATACGTAAAGCAAAAGAATTACATATTTACGTTTAAAAATCACTGGCATTGTCTAGGCGGACACCATTATTAAGAATGATCATTCTGGTTACATTTCTCATTTTAGTACTGATTGTATTTGTAACCAATCAAACTAAAAAAGAAAATACTGCTCAATTCTCCAATTATAAAGAATGGTTTTTCTGGCAGGATAAAAATAAAGCCTACTCCTTATTGCTTCATTCTGTAACAATTCATGGTAGTTCTTTTTCTGCATTTTCTACAAAAAGGGATTCAATCTTAAAATTTTCTGCCCAACCTAAAGAATTAAAATTAATTAAAAAGAAATTTGATAAGTCTTTGTATAAATTTCAAAAATGTACAAATTGTCATGAGAGGTATTAATAAGTGATTTACAACACATTTCTAATAATTTATGTTGTTTATTTCAAATTCTCCTCTAAATATAGGTGTGTCGAATTTAATTTGATAAAAATATCATCCACCCTAAATTTAGGTGAGAGATGAAACTATATTTAATAATAACAGGAGGTATGTCATGAAGAATTATAAAAACATAATCTGCATACTGGGTTTATTTTCAGCCTTATTAGCAGAAGTTGATTCTGCGATGGAAGTTGCCAATGAAAAGTTTTCATTTATTAATTCTATTTATAGTGAAAGTTGGGCACTCGTTATTGGTATAAATAAATACCAAAATGTGGAACCGCTTAACTATGCAGTGAATGATGCCATAGCCGTAAAAGATATGCTGGTCGATAAATATGGATTTAAAGACACTAATATAAAACTTATCACGGATGAAGAAGCCACAAAGGATAATATACTTAAAGGTTTCAGTGATATTCTCACTCAGGCAAAAGAAAAAGATAGGGTTGTTGTTTTCTATGCAGGGCATGGTGAGACCTATAAACTTCCCAGTGGTGGTGATATGGGCTATCTCATTCCGGTTGATGGCAATCTTGATAATCTTTATTTATCAAGCATTCCTATGAAGTCTGTTTATGATATAGCGGATATGTCCTATGCCAAGCATATTCTCTATCTGGTAGATGCGTGTTATGGTGGGCTGACATTGAACACTCGTGGACTTAAAAAAGACACAACCCCAGAGTATATCCAAAAAATGACCAAGGAGAGGGGACGTCAAGTTATAACTGCCGGTGGCAAGGATGAGCAGGTCATAGAAAAACCGGAATGGGGTCATAGTGCATTTACTCGAAATCTTATAAAAGGATTAGGCGATGGTCTTGCAGATGAAAATATGGACGGAATTATTACAGGCGATGAACTGGGAGGTTTTATAAAAAACAGGGTGGTTGTAGATGTGGATGGAGCCCATACTCCCCAAAAAGGACGTATTGGCAGCGATATGGGTGAGTTTGTTTTTATAAGTGAAACATTAGACGAACAATTTGCTGATAATACCCCTGGGAGTGAACAACTTTCTGACTTAGAATCTGAAATGGCAGAAATTAAGAAACTATTAAAACTTCAGGCACAGGGTAGAGGTGAAAGTGAATTACTACCGAAAAAAAGTATACCTAAAAATGGAAAATCATATTCACCCAATAAAATAAAAACTGCTTCTAAATTAGCTTGGGTATTTCCAGGAATGGGGCATTATTATACAGGGCGAGCTGGGAAAGGAATTCTTTTTACAGGATTAGAAGTAATTTCTGTTGCAGCATATATTGGCTTATCAAATGATTATGAAAGATATAGCCAAGAATATCAAATTGCATTGGATAATATGGACCCTGAAAAGAACCCTTCATTAAAAACTGATGTAGATTATGAAAACTATAAACTTGAAGCTCGACGTATTTTAAGTAAAAAAGTTAGTGTTCAAGCTGGGCAGATTGCTGCTGGTACAGTCGCAGTTGGTGTATGGCTTTGGAATATTAGGGATATAAAAAAGATGAAATCAAATAATTATTCCCATGAAAATAATTTCTCAGTTGGCGTCAATCGGAATGGGCAAATTGAAGCGAGAATCAGGTTTTAGGAGATAATGTTGAAGTTTTTATGCAAATTAAAATATTTAATCACAATTTTAATGGTACTGATATTTTCAGCCTGTGAGGAATTACCTGATTTCAGTGATAATCCATTTGAAGCTCCACCAGATGATCAGAATCCAATGGTTGAAAACCTCTACACAGAAACTGATTCTTCTTCGGCTACTTTTCATTGGTTTGGGAACAAATTTGCACTGGAATTTAGCTATATGGTTGAGTCTCATAGTTATATTGATCAGGTATTACAGCCCTATAATTTCTGGTCAGGTTGGAATTCCAACACAACTATTACTCTTGACAATCTGGATGAGGGAAATTATACCTTTCATGTGAAAAGCCGGTTTGATGTTTTAGAACAGGACGAATCAGTTACAGTTGATTTTGAAATTGATGGCATCACTGAACCAGCCCTAAGGATTTATCCTCGTTATCAACAAGTAAATTCTGGTGGGACATTTGATGTGTATCTCTATGTTGAAAATATTGGTGATATGTCAGGATCTCAAATAGAATTGCAATTTGACAGCAATCAAGTTGAATTTAACGAAAATGCAATTAATTGTGGATTAGAGAGTAATTTGTTTTGCCCTGAACTTGATGAAGACAGAATCACTATATTGAATTGGGAAATCAATGGAGATTATAATAATCTAAATGCATTGGTTCAGTTGTCATTTAATCGCATTGGACAAGCAAGTACTGAAATTATTATTTCCGACGCCACATTACGTAATAGTAATAATGAAGATATCAATATTGAATCTTTCTACCATGGTCAAATTGAGGTTGGAGAATGATGATGGGTGGATTATTTAATAATTTTCGTGGTAACACCAACCATGGAGACACGGGGTGCCGTGTCTCACCCCCGATGTTAAACCGATTACCAAAATTGAATGGTAACATGATAAATAATCGTGGTAAAACACACCGTAGAGCCACGGCGCGCCGTGGCTCTACCATGTTTATAATATTTATGATAATATGCAGTTTTGCATTTACCACAAACACCCCGCCGGTGGTGAGTAATGTTTCCTTTGCCCAACGAACCGATGGCAGTGGCATTGTAGATGTATATTATGATGTGGATGATGCCGATGGTGATTCGTTGAAAATAAGCATCGCTGTAATTTCAAATGTTTCTGATACCAGTAATCTTTTTAACATTGATTCATTGGTAAGTGGTGATGTTGGCAGGGGTATTTATTCGGGCACTGGCAAACATATTATTTGGCAGTATGGCACAGGCAACCCCAATACCTACAGTAATGAGGTTATTATTAAAATAACTGCCGATGATACGCAGGCTGCCACCACTATTGCCGACTACGATGGCAATAGCTATGCCACTGTTCAAATTGGTAACCAGCTCTGGATGGCAGAAAACCTGAAAACAACCCATTATAATAATGGAGACGAAATTCAATATGTGCAGGATGAATCTTCTGAGCCAAATGTATGGGAAAATTTAAGCACCGGTGCTTATGGCTATTATGAAGACAACCCTTCCTATAAGGAGACCTATGGCAACCTTTACAACTGGTATGCAGTAGATGATGAGAGAGGAGTCTGCCCTGAAGGTTATCATGTACCTACTGATGATGAATATAAAGTATTAGAGATGTACTTAGGCATGAGCGAATCAGAAGCCAATGATACAGGCTCGAGAGGTACCAATGAGGGCAGTAAATTAGCAGGTGGGGCAGACCTATGGTATAGTGGAATCTTAAAGAATAACAGTGAATTTGGCAGTAGCGGCTTCACCGGACTTCCCGCTGGTTACCGCGGCTACGATAATGGTACTTACTCCGCCACTATGGGTTGGTCCGGTTCCTTTTGGTCGTCTTCTGAGAGCAGTAGTGGCAATGCCTGGTCCCGGGAACTGAATTACTATAATTCAAATGTGATCCGGTACAGCACCAATAAGCGAGGCGGCTTTAGTGTTCGTTGCTTGGGGGATTAGTTTTGTTGACCCTGTGGAATAAAATCTTTGATTTTGATGCGAAGCATCATTCAACAGGGTTGACTATTTGACTATTTGGGGTATGGGGCTTGCCCCATCGAAAATATTTTTATGGAGTTATGTAGTTAATCGACTGCGTCGATTTTATTGGTGAAGAATAATGTAGTTAATCCACGCTCTGCTGTGAGCTTATGGATGTGAGGTAATTACACATTGACTCCCCAATACGCTCCGCTACTGCAGGCAGGTAGTCAATGCAGTCCAAAGGGTGTATGAATTTATGAAGAAACAAAACAATATATTATTATTAATTTTATCAACCTGTACAAGCCTGCTCATGGCAGATACCGGGGTGGGTTATTCTGCAGTGGGAATATTAGATTATAAGGTACCGGTTGTTACCATTTCATACCCTGCAAGCGGTGATATTTTAACTGCTGGCGCAACCATTCCCCTTGGTCTTTCTGTAAGTGATGATTCAAGTACAGATACAACCAAGGTTCAATTGTATTTGGCAGATATATATCAATCCACTTATGATGTATATCTTTACAATAATGCCATAAATTGGGTTGTGCCAGACCTAAGCAACACTGATAGTGTGCATTTAGTCATTTCAGTTACTGATAATTATGGCAACACCGGTTCGGGCAGCAGTGGAATATTTCAAATATCCAGTAATAGTTGTGAGGCCGGGTATGTCCCCAATTGCAGCCCCAATGGTGAATCAGAGACAGATGGTGTCACCGTTATGTCTTGCTGCTCTGAAGCTTGGATTGGTGATGATACAGGAGACTGCTCTGATCAGAAATACGGCTGTGACCTTACGTGCTATAATAATGACGGTGGTGACTGTGGTGAAGTTAACCCCGGTGAAATAACGGGCTGCATGAATAGTTCGGCTTGTAATTATAGTTCCATAGCAACCAGTGATGATGGCTCCTGCTGGTATGCCAATCCAAATTGTAATTGTTCCAATGGTGAAGGGGCCGTAAGCGCAACCTATTGGATAGATAATGATGGAGATGGCTTAGGCGCGGGTGCTACTTCAAGTAGTCATTGTGAGCCTGATAATGAATCTGATAATTGGGTTCCCAACAATAGTGATATTGATGACTCCTGTAACTGTACAAATAATGATAGTTCTTGTTACGATTCCTGTGGTATTTGTGGCGGTGATGGTTCAACCTGTGAAACCCAAATTACTTGTAATGCAGGAGAAGTTGTTAATTGTAGTCCAAATTATGAGTCAAATACTGGTGTAACGATTAAAGAATGTTGTCCAGAAAACTGGGTAGGTGATGGAGCCGGAGACTGTGAAGATCAGCCTTATGGATGCGATCTCACCTGTTACAACAATGACGGTGGGGATTGTGTGGAGGAGGGGGACGGAACAGGTGACGGCATTACCGGTTGTACAATTGAGGAGGCCTGCAATTATAATTACACCGCAGTAACAAATGACGGCTCATGCTGGTTTGCAAATCAAGGGTGCTCCTGCAATTTTGGGGAGGGTGCAGAGGTAGATGAATGTGGTGTGTGTGGTGGGGATGGCCCTGAAACAGGCTATGATTGTGACGGAAATATTCTTGGTGGTAGGTTTGGTTGTACAGATATAAGTGCTTGCAATTATGACGAATTTGCAACTGAAGATGATGGGCATTGTAACTACGCTTGCACTTGTGATAATTTTATAACAATCAACAGTTCGCAGTATTGTGCGTTTGAAATATCTATTTTGCAAAAGTTCATTGATAACTCCTCTGCTTTTGGTGACGGTAACGACCATACTCTGAGCCTTAATAATGATACTAATAATGATGGAATCATTGATCCCCTTGAATTGGGAAATCAGGTTTGGGTAGATGGCAGGTTAGAAGAATGGGATTGTAATCAATGTGGACTTATGGGTGGGATCCCCTCAGAAATAAAACTATTATATTATTTACGTGTTTTAGATTTATCTGAAAATCATTTGACGGGTAATATATCAGAAATACTTGGATTTATTCCAAATCTTAATTCAATTAGTATTGCTAATAACCATTTTAGAGATGATATCCCCGTAGCTGTGATTCAGCAATTATATGAACATTATTTAAATGATAATGAGGGTTTTTCTAATTACCTTTCATTTTTAGAGAGCAAAATAGTAGGAAATAGTTTTTGTGAAAATATCAATTCAACTTTACAAACACAGTTGGGTACAAATAATGATACATTTAATGGTCAGCAATGTGAAAAAGAAATAATTGTGGTGTATCCTATAGAGGGTATGATACGACTCACAGCTAATGCTTCAATTCCAATTAAAATTATCACTCCCAATTTTAATTTAGGGTTTTCCGGGGATGGGCATATTTATTATAATATAGATGATCCCTCCTCTGGTGTTTGGTATGATGAGTTTAGTAATTCATTTGTTATTAACAACTTGAATGATGGTGATCATTCTATGCTATTTCGACTTGTAGAAAATAATGATGATAGAACCCCAATTACTACTGGCAGCAATAATGAATATATAGTAAACTTTTCTATTGCCTCCCCAATACAGGGTTGTATGGATGACTCAGCCTGTAATTATAACGAATCTGCAACAGAAGATGACGGAAGCTGCGAATATAAAGATGCTTGTGGTGTCTGTTATGGAAATAATAATTGTCTAAGTTATCCTGACGCCATTACGGGGGAATGGTTGTTTACGGGGAGTAGCTTTATGAACACTGGCTGTCAATTTGAATTAAATTGTAATGATTATAGTGACAACCAAACTATCTGTGAATATTTTGGATGTGAATGGAATAGTGAAAATGAGGACTGTAGTCTTGAAGAGAATTATTTTCCTTCCAGCATCAAGTTTGATGATGATGGTTCCCATAAAATGGATTTTATATTTGATATAAATTGTGTTGAAGATAAAGATTGTAATGAGAAATATGGTACAGAGTTTATTTGCAACTTAGCTTCAGGAGATTGTGAAGCGGAAATGTATGATGAATGGGGAATAAACGAAGAAGATCAGTTTTGTATAAAAACCCCTGATGGAGGAGGTTCAAATTGGGGGTGCACAAGTTCTTATTTAGTAGAAAATAATCAATTAACTCTCCAAATTTCCGATGATGGCAATTGTACTGAGTTATTATTTGAAAGTGCTATCATTCTTGGCTGTACAGATAATGCAGCATGTAATTTTGAAGATACAGCCAATGAAGATGATGGATCTTGTATTCTTGTTGATTGTGGAAATTGTGATGGTGACAATTCATGCATCCCCCAAATTATGGATATTTCAATTTCACCTAACAATATTCTTCCACTAAATACCAAAAGTATAGAGATTGAATTTTCAAATGAATTAGATGGTGAAAGTAGCCAGGGGGTGAGTATATCATCCTCTCATGGTGATGGATTTTCAGTTGATGTTGGTAGCAGTGGGGATAATAAAATAATTCTCATTTCATTTAATGAATTAACTTCTGGTGGCACCATTAATATTGATATTGATGCTTCGATGATTAGATCTGGTGGAGTAGGATTTGAAATGAACAACGTATATACCGATTCTTCTTGGTCATACTATATTACCTATGTAGGTGATTATAATAATAGTGGGTATGACGAGGGCGGAATTGTTATTGATACTGAAGATATCGCAACCCTTATTAGTAATTGGGGAACAGATAATTATGAATATGAATTAGGACCTTGCTTAGATGGAAATCCATGTTCCGCTGGTGATTTGCCGTATTTAAAACCAGAATTTGATGGACAATGGGATATTGAAGATATAATGGCCTTTGTTCTCATGTGGAATTGGTCATCTGATAATATGGGGCGTGTTAAAAAACAAATGGATGCATTTGGTTTGCCTCCAATATTGGAAATTATTGAAGGTCAACTCATAATGAATATCTCTGAATATACAGAGCCAATTAGTCATATTTGGTTTGAAATAAATACTGAAAATAGTACTCTTTTGTTTGAATCATCAGATAACGATAGTCAATTTGATTTAGCACTTAATCGTGAATTTGAAAATGGAAAAATTAAAGAAATGAATTTAATAAACCTAAACGGGAGCATTAATCTTTCTGAGGTTACATTAGGGAATTTCAAGTCACAGTCAAAAAAAGAACAAAAACTGGAAATCCAATATAAAATATCAACAAAAAATGAAATTCTAAGCAGTGGTTCTCAGATGCTGATATTTTCACCTATTCCAGATAATTTTGAACTGAGTCCTGCGTATCCCAACCCCTTTAATCCTATAACAAGTGTACAATACGCCATTCCTGTGGAATCTGATATCGTTTTATCTGTTTATAATGTTCAGGGTAGATTGGTTACATATCTTGAAAATGGAGTAAAATCAGCAGGATATTATGAGACAGCCTGGAATGCTTCGAACCATGCCAGCGGAATGTATTTTATACGTATGAATGTATATAATTCAGAAGATAGATTGCAGTTTAGTAAAATGCAGAAAATTATATTGGTGAAATAATAAGGAGGTTAGAGTTATGAACATTTTATTTACAATTATATTGGGGTTTACGCTATTACAAGCCGATGGTGGCAAAAATATCAATTTCAGATATGGATTTATTGGACAAGTTCAATCCAACCCTGATTCTACTGTAGAATTAGGAGATAAATCAATTGTGCATACAAATGATGAAATCAGAGTGAATATAGGCTATATCCTTAATAGTCACTTTTATCTCATATATTTAGATTCGGATGGTATTTACAGCCTGATCTTACCTGAAGTTTCAATAGATGAAAATAGTCCTGATACTTTATATACAACAATCCTTCGAGGCGGGTTAACAAATCCTGTTGGAAATGAGACGTTCTACTTGCTTAACAGTAACGAACCACTGTCGGAATTGATAAAACTATTATCCCGCTATGAGTCGGCTCCAAAAAAAGGGAAAATAAAGTTGGCAAAGAGGATTCAAACACATTTAGATGATTTGGATCCAAATGTAAAGGCTGATTTATCCAGTATTGCAAGTCGATTGGATAAACCTCTGGTAGGCGGTGTAGCATTTCGAGGTGATGATGACGATGAGCTGAAGGAAATGAGTCTTACACATGAGTGTAAAGGATCAGGTGGTATTGCTTTTCAGAAAATAGTTTTAATCCATAAATAGAGAAGTCTAATCATTCAGAACTCTAATTCTAACCGCCAACTGATTGTTTGGGGTGCCTTTACAGCAGGAGTCGTATTTTTCTTACTTTGGCTGTTTCCCATTCTCACCCATCATTTTGAACTGAAAATAACAGATTTGAAATTCGGTGTTCGGAGTCAGTTGGAAAAGGACCCAAGCATGAATTCTGACGTGGTTTTAGTTAATTTAGATGATGCCACCAAAAAACAATCGGGGTTAGACCTCTGGCCCTATGATCTGTATGCTGCAACATTTGAAAAAATAAATGCTGGTGAACCCACAAGCCTGGGTATTGATGTGATATTTACCATCACATTAGATACAACTGGTTGGCAGCGACTTCTAATGGCGATTGAAAATTCTTATGTAGCGGTTAATCCCTATCTGGTAGAGTTTGGTCTTAATGATATCCCCCTCTCAGTTTATGACCATCCAGTTATTCTAGATGAACTTGGTTATGATGATTTACCTGTTGTGCAACCTAACAAAGTGAAGCATATCGTCAATATACCTTATAAACCAAAACCTGACTTTATGGAATCTGGTAGTTTAGGGCTTGTCAATATTGAAGCAGACGCTGACGGAATACTACGCAGAATTCCAGTTGTGGCAGAAATGAATGGTATGCTGGTACCACACTTTTTCTTGCGGATTTTGTGTCAACATAAGGGTTATGATTTATCCAATATTGATGTAGTAAGTGATAGGTTGTTAGTATTACAGAATTTTCCAATGGATAGTATCAGTACTAAGAACTTGGAAATTCCATTAGATGGTAATGGGAATATGATAATCAACTATTTAAGTGAAGATAAAATTCAAAACCTCAGAAAATCAGGCAAATTTGTTAGTATTTCTGCCATAGATATTATTAATTCTCCCAAACCCCCAAATTTACGTGGGAGAACAGTTATTTTTGGTGATCATACACCTGCAGTAAAAGATTTCAGCAATACACCACTCGATAGCACGGTTCCCAATTCATTAATTTATGGTATTCTCATCAGCAACATATTAGAGAATTCGTTTATTCAAACGCCGTCTTCTGGAATACCAATGGTCTTGGTAGTACTGTTGTTTATTGTAATGGTTTTATTAGCAACCACATTGGATGTATTTAGATTTGGTATTTTATCCACTGGTATTTTAATTGGATACATAGTCATTAATTTTATTGTCTTTGTTTATTTTGGTTGGCTGATACCTGTTTTTCCAATTTTAATTCCAGTTGGTTGTGCTACAGGATTTATGTTGATTTATCTGGTATATCAATCACAAGTTACTATGGGCGTGTTAGAAGGGAGCCTCCAAAGTTACCTGTCTCCCCATCTCATGGATAAAATAAAGAATGATCCTGATATGCTGAAGTTAGGGGGAGAGCGTAAGAGGATTACTGTACTTTTCTCTGACATTGCCGGTTTCACATCATTTACAGATAAGGCAGACCCGGCAGAAGTTCAGGCTGTTCTGGAGGAATATTTTTCAGAGATGACGTCTATTGTTTTTGCCAATAAGGGTATCGTAGATAAATATATGGGCGATGGAATTATGGCATTTTTTGAAAATCCACCAGATGGAGTGACCAGCGCACAGGCGGCGATAAAGTCAGCTGTTGCTATGCAGAAAAAAGCAGGTGAATTGGACGAAAAATATAAAGACCAGAATCGATTTCCATTTTCTGTGTATGTAGGTATAGCTACTGGATATGCCAAAGTGGGGAATATCGGTCCCCCTGAAAAAGTGGATTATACTGTGATTGGTTCGGTGGTAAATAAAGCTTCACGTCTCGATAGCGCTGGAACTGCGGGAGATATTCTCTTGGATGAAGATACTTATTTCTTTGTGAAGGATGATTATGAAATTGAAGATTTTGGTTCCCATGAATTGAAGGGGTTTGAGAAGCTGGTGCAGATATTCAGGCTTAAAAAAAGTATTGGGGATAAATAATCATCCAACAAGCTGGAATGCATGTTGTACAACTGCTTTTCCAATCCATTAATACCCCTATTTTTAGTCAATCGTTATATTTGGTTCCAGCATGGCATACTCCTGCCAGAATTTTACTGATTTTGCCCACTCTTTTGATTCATAATGTGCTTTTGTTCCCCCCGAAAGTTGGAGTTGATTACGCATCATAGTTACTGGACCCATAGGCATATTTTCAACCCCTTCAGGTATTGCATGAAAGGAGATAAGTTCCCAATCCGCATCTGAAGTCTGTTCGTTGGTTTCAGCTAATACATCATGGCGGTACAATATTAAATCAACCGATCCGGTTTTCAGTGGGGTTCCATTTAGAGCTCGAATCTGAATATAAGGAGTTTCTTCGGGTCTTCTTTTTACTACCACAGCATTTAGTTTTGTTTCAGTTGTAATTCTTACAAATGGGCAGATAAAATGGTGGATCAATAAATTATCAACTGGTACAAGGATTACGCCATCCCGATACCCCATTTTAAAGTTTCCACTTCCGAGTTGACTTTGAGCATGCTGTGCAATTTTTTCGAAGGAGATGCCATTTGTAAAAGTCTTTCCACTTTCGGGAGTTTGACGGCGTACAAAGTCATTTACAGAAACTTTCTGTATTATCTTCAAAAAGAGCCCTTCCATTTCTTAAGATAATACTTACATTTTAGATTGAATTCAGGATAGCTATGATCTTTCCCCTCGATATTATGATAATTCTTAACGTTAATAAAAAAAGCTGACAGTTTTAAATCAGTATTTATATCAAAAAAATAATGTGAAAACTGAAAGCCTATAGAGTGGCTCAACTCATGGATTTCAGGTAATTCTTTTTCATCCATAATCTGGAAAGGTTGCTGAAATATAACGGGTGCCCCCTTAATAGCATATTGATATTGTAGATTAAAGAATTTAAATTGATAACTCAAATAAATTGCTTGAGAATTTCCTCCTAAAGAGTGCCCGAGATACCTTGTAAATGACTCGGTTCCATTTGGGAAGGGGACAGATTCGGTATAGGTATTTGTTAAATCTCGATCACTACCTAAAAATCCTGCATAATGATTATAAAACCATTTATCCATTTTAACCCATTCAAATACCATCTTGGTATTTTTAATATTAAATGGATTGTAATATTTAATGCCAAATTGATAAGCCAAGCTTGATTTATCCTTGTTGTCGAAATTCTGTTCCACAAGGTTTACATCTAGTTCATCAATTGCAAATGTAGTATATAAAATAATTTTGTTTTTAATCAAAAATTCTGCTTCAATTGCAGAAATAATATTTGTACTGGAAAAATTGGTAACATTATGATAAATTTTAATAGGATTCATAAATTGCCATTTCATGTAAGAATTTATCAGCATTAATTCTGTAACTACAACCCGTAATCTTTTTATTGGATTTAGTTCAATCCTATGGATGAAAAGATACTTTGGAAGTTTAATTTCTTTTAGATGCTCATCAGTGATGTTATCAATAATAGCTGTTAAGGAGTGCAGGGAAACTTTACCATTTTGGTTTAATACAAATCCCAAAGCATCAAGGGGTGGAGAATTCTCAGATAAAAAAAGTTTTTCATTTTCACCCAATCCTGTGGACAGGCGTGTTTTCCCAGCAAAGAGTAGTAATTTAGGGTATTGGGCGATAAAAATAGATTCTTGATTAAAGTTATTATTTAATTCCAATAAGTTGTGAGGGATGCCGTGAGCACGTTTTCTTAGATCCTTCCAATATTCTTTCAAACCAAAGCGGTATGAGAATAGATAATGATCTTGATAAGTTGCTTGGAGTGTTAAACCCATAATATTCCATTTATTATCATATTTATTAATAAAATCTACATCTTGGAATCGTTCATAAAAGGTCGAATCTTCACCCTAAATAAATAGGGGTTCCCTATAGAGATAGTCAATACCTACAGTCAATAATGTTTGGGTAGTAAATTTGGATTGCTTATCATTAATAGAATATTTATCTATAAAATTGTTAATTAGTTGTTTCTCACGAATAGTAAAATTAATATTTGTTTTAGAAATTGCATAAAAGTCCCGTTTTAGATCCAGAATTGTTTTAATAAAACCATAGGATGGAGGGAGTAAACCGTTTACAACGCAAGTCTCCTCAATTACAGAAAAAAGGGGATCATCATGTTGAATAGGTATTGGTGAAAAACGATAATTATTTATTAAATTGTTAGGGTCTAATTCAGACGAATTAATAGTCATTGGTATAATTAATAAGAAAGGCAATATTTGTTTTAAATGCATGGGTTAATTTAATTTTGTATATACCATAAATAGAATTTAAATCTAAATTCGAAAATATTAATTTATGAATAATCTCAGTAATTCAGATCGCAAATACCTTCGTAGTCAGGCCCATCATCTTGAGCCAGTAGTCCTCATAGGTAAAAATGGAATTACGGAAGGTACTATTGAATCTGTTAATAGGGCGTTGGAAGCCCGAGAGCTCATAAAAATTAAGTTTCGTGAATTCAAGGATGAAAAATTGAAATTGTCAGAGAAAATTGCAGAATTAACAAATTCAAAAGTTGTTGGGATAATAGGTCACACCCTGATCTTATTCCGCCAAAATTCTGATTCAGAAAAACAGCAAGTCCATTTTCCCGCAAAAAATAACTAACCGACACAATCTGTCAGGTATGTTTGTCTATATGGCAAATACAACTGACGAACTTTCATTTCAAACCAACAATATGTCATAATTGAACTTGATTTATCTTTTTGGCATACCAGTTGCTCCTAGTTTAGCGTCAATATAAATAAAAAAAATGAAAGGAAAATAGTTATGACACTCGTAAAATGGACACCAAAGAGAAATATATATAACGTATTTGATGATGTTGAGAAGATGGTAAGTCAGGCATTCGGACATTCAAATCTAGGTACAGAAGCAGGAGCACATTTGCAGCCATTGTTAGATGTATATGAAACTGATAATGCAATAGAGGTAAGTTTAGATTTGCCCGGTGTGGATAAGAAAGATGTGAAAGTCAATGTGAGTAATGGTTTATTAACCATTTCTGGTGAAAGGAAAGATGCTGTAAGAGAAAATAGTGATGGTAGAATCTGGCAGGAAACATCATTTGGTACCTTTAAGCGGACATTCGAGCTCACTGATGCAGTGGTTGAGAATAAAATTAAAGCACAGTTTAAAAACGGTGTTTTAAAAATATCTCTTCCAAAAGCAGAGAAAGTAAAGCCATCTGTAAGGAATATATCTGTGAGCTAATTTCACTTTCCTCCTCAAAAAAGCCCGGTTTTATTGATATGTTCAGTAGCCGGGCTTTTTATTATTTAGCGAGTTTAAAATCTGTGTAAATTTCTCCCTGCCGATTATCCAGAAAATAGAACAATTAATAATAAATGTTAAATAAATTAAGCCAGACGATTCTGAAATTTCCTATTTCAGTAATGACCATTATCCTTCTCATCACTGCCTATTTTTTTCATAATGCATTTTTGTCAAAACAGCGACTCAGAGTCGATTTTTCACTGGAGCAAATGTTTCCGGAAAGTGATCCTGAAAAAGACTCATATCAATTGTTCATTGATGAATTTAACCGTGAGGATGACAAAATATTGTTGGTTTATGACTGTGACAATCCAACTTCCAGAGAAAATATTTTTGCTGTTGCTGAATTAACAGAAATGATGGAGTTGGATATTGAGGGAATTGAAGGGGTAATCAGTCTCAGTAGCATTGGTGATGGAGATTATTTTTCGGAAGATTTGTCTGATGAGGAATGGAATGTACAGGTTCAGAAGCTTTTACAGCATCCTATTTACCCAAATCTCATTATTTCCAATGATGGAAAAACAGGTTCTCTCCTGATAGATTTGGAAAATGATGTCATGGGTCAGGATGCCCGTACACGCGTCGTAAATCAATTAGAAACGGTTATGGACAAGGTTGATTGGGAGTGGCATGAGGCAGGTATTCCGGTATTGCGGACACGTTATATCCAATTTATGAATCAGGAACGAGCAGTATTTCTCCCCATCTCTTTTCTTGTGGCACTGAGTGTGCTCTTTTTCATTTTCAGACAAGTAAAAAGTATTCTCATTCCATTAATTGCTATTTCCACAACGCTTATATGGGTTGCCGGAATCATGGCTTATTTAGACATTTCAATAAACGTGGTGTCCTATTTAACATTTAACCTTCTTATGATTATAGGTGCCTCCAATGCGATTCATTTGCTGATGAAATACCATGAAGGGTTAAGCTTAGGATTGGATCAACGGGAATCTTTAGAGAGGGTTATTCAAAAAATTGGTGGAGCATTATTTCTCACCAGTTTTACCACTGCTGTGGGATTCTGTTCTCTGGGATTTACCAATATTAAGGTAACTCAGCAGTTTGGATTGCTGGTTGGATTTGGTGTTATTCTCATGTTTATTTTAACCATCATAATTATGCCCATTATTTTGAATTATATTCGACCTCCAAATATTGAGCATATAAACCGACTTATACGTGGTGGGCAGTTTCTTGCTGCAGATCGATTGAATGCCTGGAATCGAAAACATCCGCGATCAATTATTACTATTTCTGGTATTTTGTTTGTTGGAGCACTATTTGGATTATTCAGGATTGATTACAATGCCTCGGTTCTAGAAGATTTAAAACCGGGAAACCCTCTCTATGATGATCTTCAGTATGTTGAGGAGAAAATGGGAGGGACCTTGCCTTTAGAAGTTATTGTTGATACAAAAATAGAGAATGGCAGTTTGCATCCCGAATTTCTCAATAACATTCAATCCTTTAAAAATGAAATTCTTAAAACTCCTGAAATTAATACTTCCATTACTCCGGGCGATTATTTGATGCTTGCTAATGAAGAATGGGGTAATGGAATACGGAAAATACCCAATTCCCTTGACGAGGCAC
The DNA here is from genome assembly GCA_014381415.1 of Fidelibacterota bacterium. GTDB lineage: Bacteria > Fidelibacterota > Marinisomatia > SCGC-AAA003-L08 > D37C17 > D37C17. The sequence goes on along the minus strand of JACNLQ010000076.1, from coordinate 4,326 downwards.
TATCATTCACTGTTGATTTTGACCGTGTACAAACTCTGTTAAATGATGATTACTCCAAAACTAGGATTTCATGCAGAATATCAGATTTACCTTTTGACAGGGGAATGCAGATTAGGGAAGATATTCTTTTGGCAGGTTACAAATTATTTGGGGAAAATATTGATATAAATGTAACCGGCAGCACTTTACTGGCTCTTAGCACTGGGCGGCATCTGGTAAAAAATCTTACCACCAGTTTTTTTATTGCATTTATCATCATTTTCTTATCCATAGTATTTTTATTTAGATCATTCAGGTTATCACTTTTGGCTATTTTGCCCAATATTATTCCACTCATGATTGCAGGAGGATTAATGGGATATTTAGGCATTAAACTGCGTCCATCCACAGCCATGACATTTTCAATTGCATTGGGGATTGCAGTAGATAATACCATTCATTTTCTGGCACGATTTCGACAGGAATATAAACTCAGTGGTAATTATGAAAAAGCCGTATCTGAAACCTTACTTACAACTGGGAAAGCCATTATCAGCACTGGGGTAATTCTATCCCTTGGATTTTTTGTACTGTATTTCTCAGAATTTGTCCCAAATCATGAATTCGGCCTTCTGGCAACCATTATTATTATTGCTGCTGTCTGTGGGTCATTGATTTTACTTCCTGTATTAATTCTTCTTATTAAACCCACCCTACGCTTTAAAACCGGAAATTCGGACCCAGCACTTGATTAGATGAAACTTCCGAAAATTTTTAAAGATAAAGATGCTGATTTAAATCTAATAAAAAATAAAACCATTGGAATAATTGGATTTGGTAATCAGGGGAGAGCGCAGGCATTAAATCTATCGGATAGCGGTATAGGTGTAAAAGTAGGATTGAGAGAGGGAAGTAGTAACTGGCAATCAGCCGTTGAAAGTGGACTAAAATGTGAGTCCATACAGGATTTAGTTGGCAATTGTGAATTAATCTCTCTCCTTATTCCAGATCAGATAATGGGGGAAGTCTATTCAAAATTAATTGCACCCCATTTAACAGAAGGGCAAACCTTACTTTTTTCCCACGGTTACAATATTCATTATAAAATGATTCAACCGCCGGAATTTATAAATGTAATCATGGCTGCTCCAAGCGGTTCAGGCTCTGAAGTTCGCAAACAATTTAAACTGGGTAAGGGTATCCCCGGGTTAATAGCCGTTCATCAAGATTTTTCTGGTAATTCATTTGAGTTAGCCTTATCCTACAGTAAGGCCATAGGTCTTGCCAGAATGGGCGTATTTGAATCCACATTTAAGGAAGAAACAGAGACAGATTTATTTGGAGAACAAATGATACTAACTGGCGGAATACCAAAACTTATACAGTCCGCATATAAAGTATTACTTGAAGCGAATTATAATCCTGTAACTGCCTGGTTTGTCTGCTATTATGAACTCAAAACTATTGTGGATATGTTTCACTCTAAAGGCTTTGAATTTATGAATAACGCTATTAGTGATACTGCTGAATATGGCGGCATCACTCGTGGCAACCGTATTATTGATGAGCAAGTGCAAAATGAAATGCGCATAGCTCTTAAAGAAATTCAAAGTGGAAAATTTCATAAAGAATGGATGAAAGAGTCTGAAAGCGGGTATCCCAATTTAAAAAATATGCGTAAGGAAGAGAAGCAAAATCCAATTGAGAAAATAAGTAAGCATCTCTTGAAAGAATTATGTGAAAATAAATGAGGCAATCCTCGTTTATTACAATTCTACTTTTCTCTTCAATCCTTTTACCAGCCAATAATAGGGAAAATTCTCCTGCAGAAACTATCGTACAAGATGGCATAAATTCCATGTATAATTACGAATTTGAAAATGCCATTACAATTCTTGATTCCGCCTGGGAAATAGACAGCACCCATCCTGTCCCGCCTTTTGTCCTCATAGCTGTAAAATGGCTACACACACAAACCCAGGAGGGATATGATGCATCATATAAGAAAATAAATAATGAGGTCGATGCTACGGCTCCAATTTATAAATCCTTAATTTCCCAATATCCTGATAACGCGGAATACTATCTCTATTTAGGTTCAACTTATGGAATCCGTGCCCGCACTGCTCTTGCTGGTAAAGCTTGGCTAGATGTGCTTTATTTTGGTTATCAGGGACTCAAATACATTCGTAATGCCCGGGATATGGACAGCAAACTTAAAGATGTGTACATGCCCTTAGGACTCATGGAATATTTTGCCTGCCTATCCGCTACACCAGTGCAATGGGGAGCAAAATTAGTGGGGCTTTCCACGGATTGTGAAGTGGGATTAAATCATCTGGAAATAGCCGCAACGGAATCACGTTACAGCTGGATAGAAGCATCAAATGTGCTCACCTATGCCTATCTACACATTGCACGGGATTATACCAAAGCAGAACGGATTAATAATTCTCTGGTTGAACAATTCCCTGGCCACCCTTATTTTGCTTTTCTAAAAGGGGAAGTATTGGCAAAAACCCAACAGTGGCAGAAGTTGAATGAATTAATGCCTACTTTGACTGAATTTGCCTCTAAGGGCCTTTTTCTGCAGCAGAATGAATGTCAGTTAAAACTCGCCTATATTGAGGGATTAAAATCCTTTTATATGCAAGACTATTTAACCACTATTTCAAAATGCAATTGGATATTGAGCAACTACCACATGGAATTTGATTGGCTGAAGGGATTTACCCATTTCCTACGCGGGCAATGCCATGAAGAGAATGGCGATTTCGGATTAGCAAATGTGGATTATAAGGAAGTCTTAAAAATGGACAGCTACTATCCGGAAGTTAATGAAGCGCAGAAAAAGCTTTTTAGATTAAAGAAAAAAAATATTGAATAAATATTATCTCACAAATATTAATCTCACCATTCCTATTCATTCTTTATAAATTCTACCCCCATTACTTCTGCTTAATAATAATTTAATTTCAAGAAAAAGGGATAGCAATTGCTATCCCTTTTTTTACTAAACAAGCTCATTTATATTTTCTTAGGAGGAGTTAACATATTTGAGCTAACAACTATATATAAGACCAATCTTTATTGCAAAGGTTACAAAAAAAGAAAATATTTTTAATAATTATGGATTAACAATTTAATTTATGAAGTGAACTATTGTTTTCTTTTATCCCATTTAATATTCTCTACCAATTTTAATGAAATAAATATAAATAAGCTCATCAATAGTCCTGGGTACATAGGATCTAATCCCCAAATATACTCTGGATAATCATCAGTAGTGGAGTGTGAAATGCCATGAAAATACCAACAAAAGGCAGTGGTGGGGGGGATTAGCAATTGAATAATTGGATTCCTAACTTTTACTAAATACAACCCTGCAATCAATGGAATAAGGAGTGCCGGTACAACAAACGAGCCTGCCAAATACCAAATATCTACTGCATTTTTAAAATTGAGTGCTAAACAGATTGAAATGATGGCAGTAACAATCATTCCGATTCTGGTGAATAAAACCATTTTGTTATCTGTTAATTTGAGCCCCAAAACCATAGGTAAATCCCTGCCAATAGTATAAGCCGAAATGAATGTGAAGCTGTCCACGGTGGACATGACAATGGCAAAAAGAGATACCAGAAACAACCCATTGGCAAATGGTGGCAGGAGTAGAGTGGCTAAATCCAAGTAAGGGCTGGTTTCTATTGCTGGGAGAATTGCCAAAGCATAAAGTCCGGATAGGACCGTCATGCAGTCAAATATCACCCAAAATCCAACAGATATTAGTATTCCCTTTTGAACGGTTCTTAAGGACTGCCCTGCGAAACTCCGCTGGTAAAACCCCGGATCAATAAAAGTGATGAGGGCAATAAAACCCCAGACAAAGATGAATGCCCAATTAAAATTGCCAGGGATGGACAAGGCAAACTCCGGCATATTAGCAGTAAGAAAGGATATCCCACCATATTTTGAGTATGCAGAGAAAAGAAGAATAGAAAACCCCGAAAACATGAGGATAAACTGGAGTTTATCCGTGCGTACCACCGCTGAGAACCCCCCCGTAATCGCATACACTATTGATAAAAACGATCCCAACACCAATGCCCAGAAAAGGGGAATGCCCCAGACAAAATCAAAGAGGGTAGCTAGAATCTTCAAATAAGGGGCAGGGGTAGTGAGGAGAATAACGGAGGCAATGGCAATGAGAGCAGGGATTTTTCCAAATGATTTAAGAAATAATTCCGGTATGGTTGGGATATTTGCCTTAATTATTTTAGGAGCGATATATTTTACAAATAGGATGGCGGCTATATAATAAAACAAGCCAAAGATAATCCAAGTGAC
>JACNLQ010000058.1:65767-114934 GCA_014381415.1 Fidelibacterota bacterium | reverse complement strand
ACTTTGAAAAATCTCTTGCCATCCAAAAAGAAATTGGCTTAAAAGTAATAGAATTAGAAACAACCACCTATCTTTCCCTCACCTACACACATTTTGGCAGAGAGTATGATGAAAAGCAAATCCACAAACTTATCAAAGATGCTGAGAATATTGAATTTGAACTCAACCTACGATTATATGAGCTATTAGAAGACAATTCTTACTTAGAGACTGCCTATAACCAAGTCCAAGAAAAAGCATCAGCGATGGATGATGAAGAGAAATTCCTCAGCTATCCAATCCCTAAAGCAATTGTAGAAGCGTGGGAGAGAGTAAATAATGATTAATAATTAATGGTTATTTGTGAATTATCATTTTCCATAGAAGTAATACCAGTAATACCGTATATTACTCTGAAAGGATATTTATGAAAACAGTAAGTTTTAAATTAAAAGAAGATTTTTTAGATGAGTTAGAGGCGTTAGCAGAAAATCTTCATGAAAATAAAAGCGGTATTATTAAGAAAGCATTGGCTTTTTATATTGATAATTACGATGGAATCATTGCCAAAACTCGCAATGAAGATGATAATAAAGAATTGATCCCCCATGAAGATGTGCTGAAAAAATATGGCATCTTATAAAATCCAATGGGATTCCAGAGCATTAAAGGAACTGGATACATTGGGTAAAGAAAATATCAAACGAATTTTAACAAAAGTATCAGAACTCTCTTTAAATTCAAAACTTGGTAAACAGTTAAAAGGTCCATTTTCAGGTTATTACCGCATAAGAGTTGGAGTTTACCGTATTATTTATTCAATTGAAAAGAAAATTCTTCAAGTCCATATTCTTCGTGTGGGGCATCGGTCGAAAGTGTATAAATAATGAATAACAAATATCGAATAATGAATTGTCCCTCTACATTTAATCTTTCTATACTATGCTGCCAAAGACGAAATTACCAGGGATAAATGATTAATAACCCCGATTCCCGAACTCCGACTCGTCCATCGTAATGACGAAAGGAATGTAGATAGAATCCCCAAATGAATTACTATCTCTATGTCATTGAGCTGGATAAACAGGTGGGGAAGCTGGTGAAGTTTAGAAAGCAGAGTCCTAAATATTTACTAGGAAATCGTTGTTTTTATGTGGGGCAGTCTGCCAAAAAGCCGACAGAACGGTTCAGGCAACATAAAGAGGGGTATAAATTTAATACTTACGCCAAGCGTTTTGGAGTGAGGTTGGTACCTGAATTTTATGAGAAGTATAATCCTATTCCCACCCGGAAAGATGCAGAAGAATTGGAAGAATACGTAGCAGAGAAACTACGTAAGGAGCGATATGGAGTGTGGTTTAATTGATTTTCAATACGGAGGTGCTGAGTCACGAAGGATTTTTTCCGAAATTAAAACCTCGATGTTTGTAATAATCATGAAAAAAACAATTCTTAATTTACATACCCCTCACCCAGCCTCTCCCTGTGGAGAGGAGAAATATCAATAATACTTTTACATGTATTGAACTAGTCTTGACCCTAATAAATTATAAATAATAACCTCTTCTCCTTGGGGAGAAGATTGAGATGAGGGGAAATTGAGTAGGAATTAGTTATATGGAAATTAATCACTTACTTTTCTGGGGTATGTTTGGCTTAACTGCTGAATTGTTCTTTACGGCATTGACGGAATTAATTACCAAAAAGAATTACAATTTAATGGGACATACATCCATCTATATGTTTCCCATTTATGCCTTGGGTCTATCCTATGGAGTTGGGCTGTGGAAATAATAGTTGGCTATCCCACCGTTAAATTGGGAGTTAGAATCTGGGATTATAGATATTTACCCACAAACAGACATTGGCAGGGGATCATCAGTTTTGTTCATTTTCCAGTGTGGGTAGTTTTTGGTATATTGGTTGAAATAGTTAAAAATTTTGTAAATTAAAACCACATGAATCATTTATTTTCTATTATTATATGCTCTATGGCAATTGCACAAAATATAAACTATTATGATGCAGATGGAGAGTCCTTCGCAGATGTAATAGTAAATGAGCTCACTTTTACCTGCAGGGTTGCCGGTATGGAAAATGATGGGGATGCGGTTATTTTATTACACGGATTCCCTGAGACATCTAGAATGTGGTATGATCTTATTCCAGTACTGGTAAGTGAAGGATTCAAAGTGGTGGCACCAGATCAACGAGGATACAGCAATAATGCCAGACCTCCCAAAATTTCTGACTACAGTATTGATAAACTCTCTCAGGATATTATTGATATTGCAAATGCATTTCAATTTGAAAAATTTCATTTAGTGGGGCATGATTGGGGCTCTGCTGTGGGCTGGGCTGCTGTTGCGATTCACTCAGACAGAATTGTTAGTTGGACTGCTCTTTCCGTCCCCCATTTAGATGCATTTTTTGAGGCAATCAAAAATGATGAATTGCAGAAACAAAAAAGCCAATATATAAAATTTTTCAAAAAGCCCATTTTCCCAGAAATATATTTTTCAATTTTTGGATATAAATATTTAAAAGATATTTGGAGGAAAAGCTCGCAGGATGAAATTGAAAAATATATAGAAGTATTCAAGCAGAAAGGAGCATTGAAATCATCCCTAAATTGGTACCGTGCCAATATGAAAAATGAAAATAATAAGATCGGTGAAATTTCTACTCCCACCTTAATTATATATGGATTAAGGGACATGGCAATTGGCGAAAAATCTGTGGACGAATCAGAAAAATTCCTAAAGGGAGAATATAAAATTGAAAAATTAGAAGCTGGTCACTGGCTCATTCAGGAATCTTTTGAATCAGTTTCCAACAGTATTTTAAAGCATGTGAGCACATATTCAAAATGACCATTAAATTGATCACAATTTATTTTATGAGCATATTTTACATTTTTGCAGGTGTTCAGCATTTTGCTAACACGGAATGGTTTATGAAAATTATGCCACCCTATATTCCTTACCATACTGCAATGGTTTATATATCTGGTGCTTTTGAAATTATTTTGGGGATAATGCTGCTTTTTGAAGATATTCGATTTATTGCAGGATGGGGTTTAATTATACTCTTAATTGCTGTATTCCCTGCAAATATTTATGCTGCTCAAACCAATGGCGTGGCAATGGGAACGTCAGCAGCCGTGGCATGGGGGAGGCTGCCCTTTCAGGCAGTGTTCATCGCCATCGCTTACTGGCATTCAAAAGTATGAACTTCAAATCCGGTTTATTCTACTGCTTGGTGAATGAATATTATTTGCCTTAAAATTCTACATCTGGATTTATACTTATCAATAGAATTATAACCCTTAACAATAATTATTTTCTGTCATTTTGAACAAAGTGAAAAATCTCAATAATAACCCAATTCCCCTATTAGTAGATTGAGATGCTTCTCCGGTAACTGCCGGATCAGCATGACAGAGATTTTTAGAGGAAATAAATAATAATATAATGTGCGGAATAATAGGATTATTTAATATTAACAACGAGAAGGCAATGCGTACTGAAGCGCTAAAAATGGCGGGAAAAATTCGCCATCGTGGTCCTGATTGGAGTGGCAGCTTTAGTGATGACTACTGTGTGCTTATGCATGAGCGTCTATCCATTGTGGATGTGGAGCATGGTGCACAACCATTATTTGACAAGAAAACCCAGCGCGTGCTGGCGGTGAATGGTGAAATTTATAATCATAAAGAATTGGAGCAGACGCTCACCCAAAAACATGACTTCCAAACCAAATCGGATTGTGAAGTACTGCTCTATCTATTTGACGAATTTGGCAGCGATTTTTTAAATGATTTAGATGGAATATTTGGTTTTAGTTTATATGATCCCAATACCCAAGATTATTTGGTTGCTCGAGATCACATGGGAATCATTCCTCTTTATATCGGCTGGGACAAAAATGGTGTTACTTATGTTGCCAGTGAAATGAAATCTATCGAATCCTATTGTGAAAAGTTGCAGGAATTTCCCCCAGGACAATATTATCAGAATGGAGAATTTACTAAGTGGTATCATCCCCATTGGGAAACTGAAATACCTAAGGAAACGGTATCATTGCCCAAATTACGACAAGCCTTAGAAGATTCTGTGCATAAACAGCTCATGTGTGATGTGCCCTATGGGGTGCTTATTTCCGGTGGATTGGACTCATCAGTCATTGCAGCCATTGCCGCACAGTACAGTAAAAAGCGGGTGGAATCTGGTGATGCAGAGGAAGCTTGGTGGCCTCGGTTGCATTCCTTTGCAATTGGGCTGGAGGGCTCTCCCGATTTGAAAGCTGCCAAAATTGTGGCAGACGCCATTGGCACAGTTCACCATGAATGTAAATATACCATTCAAGAAGGCTTAGATGCTCTGCCAGATGTGATTTATCATTTGGAAACCTACGATGTAACCACCATTCGAGCCGCTACTCCCATGTACCTCATGGCACGGAAAATAAAGTCAATGGGGATTAAAATGGTATTATCAGGTGAAGGGGCAGACGAGGTTTTTGGAGGTTATCTTTACTTTCACATGGCACCCAACAAAAAAGAATTGCATCATGAAACGGTGCGGAAATTACGGAAGCTCAGTAAATATGATTGCTTGAGAGCCAATAAATCAATGGCAGCCTGGGGGATAGAGGCGCGAGTGCCATTTTTAGGCAAAGAATTCTTAGAATATGCCATGAATATTGATCCTGCCGATAAAATGTGCAGTGATGGAAAGGCGGAAAAATATGTGCTGCGGAAAGCCTTTGAAGGTTTGATTCCTGATGAAGTACTCTGGCGTCAAAAGGAGCAATTTTCTGATGGTGTGGGCTATAATTGGATTGACTCTCTAAAGGATAATGCGGAGGAGAAAGTCTCTGATGATGATTTGGCCAATGCTCACAGGAAATTTCCCATTCAACCACCCAGCACAAAAGAAGGCTATTATTACCGTGAAATTTTTGCTGAATTGTTTCCCTCAAATGAAGCAGCCTTAACGGTAGAAGCAGGCCCATCCATTGCCTGTTCATCGCCAGTGGCATTTAGATGGAGTAAAGAGTTTGAAGAAATGGATGATCCCTCTGGTAGAGCAGTGGCAGTGCATTCTAAAGCTATTAAGGGCGTTTAATTAAAGGGTAGGAAATTATTCAGAAACTAAGGAACTTTGAATCATTGTTTCTTGGTCACTCAGATAAAATAGTCCTAATTTTTACTCCCCCCAAATTACCATAAAAAGGAGATTTATGTCAACTGCAGTTGCAATCGATATTGACCAATATGCAATAAATGTGGCCAAAGGACTCATCATGGATACTATCCGAAATGCTGATTCAGGGCATACCGGAGGACCATTATCTTCATTGGATTATACCTATACTCTCTTTAAAGAATTTTTAAAATTTGACCCTGATGATCCAGAATGGAAAGATAGGGATAGATTTGTATTGTCTGCAGGGCACGAATCTGCCCTGATTTATACCATGCTTACCTATATTGGCTGGCTGGAAATTGATGATTTGAAGAAATTTCGTCAATTGGGATCACGGACCCCTGGGCATCCTGAACGCAGCTTAACGCCCGGTGTTGAAGCCACTACAGGTCCGTTGGGTCAGGGAGTGGGGAATGCCGTGGGGATGGCAGTTTCTGAATGTATCCTGAGAAATCAATTCGGTGAAGATGTGATGAACCATTACACCTATTGCTTGCACGGTGATGGTGACATACAGGAACCAGTGGCACAAGGAGCAATAGCCTTAGCTGGACATTGGGGATTGGGGAAACTCATCAATTATTACGATGCCAACAACGCCCAGATATCTGGAAAAGTTTCTCGTTCGGACTCAACAGATTATATAAAAATGTATGAAGCAAATGGGTGGCATGTACAGGAAATTGACGGCCATGATAGGGAGGCTATTCGAGAGGCAATACGAAAAGCGCAAATGGAAATTGAAAAGCCGTCGGTTATCATTGGGCGAACCATTATGGCACAAGGATGTGCCACAATGGAAGATGATCACAATACCCATGGTGCTCCATTACCCCCTGAAGAAATTGCCGCTACCAAAGAAAAGTTAGACTTAAATCCAGAAAATTTCTTTCAATTACCCGAAGATGTAGTGGAAGATTTCCGTAAAGGATTTGCCTTTGCTAGATCTGAGGTGGCTGCCTGGAAATCAGCCTTGGAAACACGAATGGAAGAGACTGAATTTGCTAAAAAATGGAATATTGCATTTGGTGATGCCTTACCTACATTTAATATACCTGCTTATGAACCTGGGCAAAAAGTAGCTACGAGAAAAGTGTGGGGACCCTTTATTGAAACATTGGCTGCATGCCATCCCACATTGGTTGGAGGATCTGCAGATTTGGAGCCATCCAATGTTACTACCGGATTTGCTAATTTAGTAGGAGACTTTACGAGAGAAAACCGATTAGGGCGTAATTTTGCTTATGGAGTACGAGAATTTCCCATGGGAACCATCAATAATGGAATTGCTCTCCACGGTGGATTAGAAGTTTTCGGTGCTACATTTTTTGTATTTTCTGATTATGAGCGGCCAGCTATCAGGTTACGAGCTCTACAAGGCTTGCCAGTTGTCTCTGAATATACCCACGATTCTATTTTTGTAGGGGAAGATGGCCCCACCCATCAACCGGTGGAACATTTAATGGCTTGCCGAGCTATCCCTAATTTGTTGGTATTACGACCGGGAGATGCAAATGAGGCAGTCGTCGCCTCCAAAATTGCATTTGAACAAACCAATCGCCCTGCATTGGTCTTGCTAACCAGACAGGGATTGCCGGTATTTGACAGGAATAAATATCCATCTGCTGAAGAATTTAGAAAAGGCGGCTATATCATGCAAGACTGTGGTGGCACCCCTGAGGTTGTGATAATTGCTACCGGTTCAGAAGTATGGGTGGCATTGGAAGCGGCTGAAAAGATTTCTTCAAATAGGGTGAGAGTAGTAAATATAGGTTGTTGGGAATTATTTGATGAGCAATCCTTGAAATACCGCCAATCTGTTTTAGGAGACGAATCTGCTTTACGAGTTTCCATTGAAGCTGGAATTACTTTGGGTTGGGAACATTATACCGGATTGAATGGCCTTAGTATTGGAATTGATGCTTTTGGAGAATCCGCGCCAGGAGGTGAAGTTGCAGATCATTTTGGTATCACACCGGAAAAGGTTGCAGATAAGATTCAAAAGCATTTAAATTCATAGTTTTACATTTTAATAAATAGTCCTCCTTTTTAAATATCAAACCGATATAAATTAATACCCTCATATTATTGCAAAATTTCCACTATTATCATTAGAATTAAGGATATGAACATTCATGGCTAAATGGAATAAAACCACATTTATTTCCTCCATTAAAGAAAATTGTGAACCCCGTGTTCAAACCACCATCTTGGATTTAATTAGATTTGCGGAACAGGATGCTGATCAAGTTTCTTGGGGAAGAGGAGAAGGATATGGAACCATGACTTTTAAATGTAAATCTGATGATTACGGAATAATTCCTCTATTTCATATTACTACCAATGGTCAGATAAAATTTCAGTTAAATTATTTAAGGCAGAAATGCAGAAAAAAAGAAATTTTACGTGACTATCAGCTTAAATTAGAATCGAATTTTATGATGGATTTTGGTGTGTCTTACTATCCGTCAGATATTTATCATAGAATGGGGGAGATGTTTACTATTAGGACAGAAGTAGAAAAATTTGTTCAGACTATTCAAAATATTGCACATCGATTACGACAGTAAATACAATTTACATCCTGTTCCCCCTCCCTTTTTTCCCTCATTAAAAACTTCTATTTTCAACTCTCAATATTTTTGTACCATCGTACAAAAAATGAAATAACTCACCCAATTTTTTATGAATCACCTTTTTTCTGGTATTTTTAACACGTGAGGTAGCTTACAAATTATTACCTATTTCCAAGATAAATTTTACTTAATAAGGGGTTTAATAATAAACCTGAAAAAGATGGAATTTATGAAGAGAAATTGTAAAATTATATGCTGATGGTAAAAACCAGATTAATGATCGGAATTAGAAAGATATTTTCTGTTTGGATTATTGTCCAGATTGGATTTGTATATTCTGCAAATGCTGGCGATATTGTAATTACCGAATTCTTTTATAATAAATCTGCAGGTAATTTGCCGGAATATGTTGAATTGTATAATAAAACTGAAGCAGTTATTGATTTAAATAGCTGGAAAGTTGACATTGATGGAATTCAAATTGAAATTGATGGGGAATATTGTAATTTGGGTGTATTGTATTCTAATGAATCTGACTGTGAAAATGCAGAAGGTATTTGGAATTCATTTTCAATTAATTCTAATGGTTATGTAGTAATTTTAAGTTCAAGTGGTTTACTCCGAAATGAGGGTGATACCACTTATTGTTCGTCTAGTAATTATGGCTTTCCCTTTAATGTATGCGATTCAACAATTGATAATTTATTTGGGGGAATTGGTACATTTTCTGATTTAGAAAATACTTCTGGAACAATTAAAATATGGGATAATTCCAGCACACCAATTGTAATTGATTCTGTAGCATATGATGGAGCGGAGAGTTTTCCAGTTGGAGAAGGTGTTTTAGGAAAAGCTGCGGTTTTTATTATTGATCCCAAATCTGATAATGCTCATGTTAAAAATGATGATGGATTAAATTGGAGATCAAGTGAACATCCATCAGATTATTTATGGAATGGTTCAAGCAGGGATTTTGGCAGTCCCCTTTCACCAAATTTTATCACACCTACCATTTCAATTTCAGCAAATTCGAATTCTAATTCAGATTCAACCCAAAATACGGTATGTTCATATACAGAATCCAAAACTATATGTATTCCTCATAGTGATGGTTACCCTGGAGGATATGCAGCTATTGAACTTTTAGGAACTGCCATTAATTATAATAATAATGCTGTTTCACTTGATTCTCTCTATTGGACTGTTTATAAAAATAATATATTGGTAGATAGTAAAAGTACAAACGTTAGCGTTTGGCATCCCAACCCATTACTTCAGGATACCAATTTAACTTCAAGTGTTTATACCATACCCCTTGTAACCAGGAATACAGATGGTTTTTTAGGGAAAACTGATACAACTATTTATATCAATCAAGAAATTAATGAAAAGCCAAGTGTTGTTAGTATAAATGGGCAAAGTTCTCAAGCAGTAATCAATATATTTGAGAATACTTATGATTCCGTCTTTGCAGAAGTTACGGATCCAGAACTTTGTTCTTCTATAGATGCTCCCTGTAATTTTGACAGTTTAACATTTAATAGTAGTTTTTTTGATAATAGCTCACCATTCTTATGGACTTTAGATAGTAGTAATCTATTAAGCAGTATAAATATTTTGGCTCCAAAATTTATAGCACCTCAAATTTATTCACTAAACGAAATTGGTGCAAATTTCATTCGGGATACCCTGGAATTTCAAATTAAAACCACAGATCCATTTGGTGCTTCAGATTCAAATAGTATAAAAGTCATAGTTCATAATAAGAATCAAAAACCTGAAATAATATTAAACTCAGCTAATATTAATGAAATTGATTTAATCGCAGGGTATTCCAATAAGTTTATTGTGAAGGGGGATCAAATTGAATTGTATGAATATGATGCATCAGGGGTAATAATTGACACAACTTTAATTGCACAAATAACGGACATTGATAACGACCTAAATTTCACAATTATTCCCCAGGGTTACAATTGTGGTTTAGGATTTGAAAATAATTATTGTGTTTCAGGTACCACAATAAAATCGAGCCACAAAGTATCATATGATAGTTTATTGATTCCATTTATGGTTGATGATGGTGTCTCCTCACCAATAGAAGGCTTTAACTCTGAAAGCACAAGTGATACTTCCTTTTTGGTAATTCAAAATATTAAAAAAGTAACCAATACTGTTACTTTTGATGATCCCATTATTGCCCTTGACGAATATTTTCACTTACCAGAAGATTCAACATTAGTCTCAGAGATTCCATTTTATATTGATTTCAAATTAGATGGAGATAATGCCCATTCAGTTAATTGGGATAGTTTGCAGTGGTCTTTTCACAAATTAGACTCTGAAAATGAACAGAGAATTTTTGCGTATAAAACGGGTGAGGGGTTTAAAATTGATTCTTTATCGAATAATTTTAATGGTCAAACCGGATTAAAAGTTTTTGTTACTGATAATGACAATACTGTTGCATCTCTATCTGATAGCCTTATAATAAATATTCCCATTTATATTGATCAGAGAAATGATACATTGAAACATTTTAACCTCTATCATGATATTAAGAATTACAGCATTATTTCATCGACTATTGACACTATAAGAGATGTAAGATATTTCAGACTCGAACAATATACTGGTATTAATAATGAGAGTAATCCAACCCCTAAAAAACTTTTGTTTGAATGGGAAAGGAATGATAATCTCGATATCGATACGGATAATGAAATTAATAAGGATGCTGTACAGAATATTTTTTATCGTCTGGAATTAATAGACACTTTAACAAATGTAGTTTCAATATTGAAAGACAGCTTATATCACAACAATTTTTTAGAATTTGAAAATATTTGGGCAGAAATTGACTTTCAGAGAGCTGAATATCCATACTATTATGATAGTTTAGGGTATATACCTCCTCTGGAAAATCACACTATTGATATTAATGGATTGAGTACATATCGATGGCGAGTTGTTGCAAAAAACTATTGGCAGGATGATCTCGGGAAGGATCCTGTTGAAATATCACAAGATTGGAATCTGACCGATTTTAAGATCGATATAATACAACCTGAAGTTGCAAAGTTGGATATTATTTTAAATGAAATGTATGCTGGGTTTTATGATTTATTGTGGAGTTCAACGGAAGCATTCTTGACAGACTCCACGTTTCTCAGTATTAAAGAGGAAACAAACCAGTTCAGCGCAATAAGTATGCTCAATCCCAGGCAAATCACTGATAATCTGTTTCATTTCACGGGTATTATTCCCACTGACTTAGTTTCTGTTTCCATAACGTTTGATTTACAAATCAGGGATAATGCTATGAATTCCGGGGAGAGAATAGATGAGGTATCCTATAATAAAGTTAGTCCAAATACAACCTCATTGCTCATTTCTCCATCAAGTAATGTTTCTATTTCTCTGCCTGAGAATTCTGTATTGGAGCCCGTCCACATCATTATTACGGAAGAAAATAATAATATAGCAGGTAGGGAGAATGATTCTGAATTTTATCAAATCACTTCCACAATTCATGTTTACCCAAAGGATTTAACATTGAATAAACCTGGTTCCATTGAATATGATATTAGTGATTATATTTCATCTGAAATAGAGTTATGGAAATTGGTCATTGTTAAAATAGGAGGTTTGGAGTCAGTCACCCTTCCCACAATTATTATTGGGGAAACACTCACTGCAAGTATTGAAGAATTAGGGAATTATGCAGTTTTTATGGATTCCACTTTGGAAAAACCGTTACCCTCAAAATTTGAATTAAAAATGAATTATCCAAATCCTTTTAATCCATCAACCACAATACCAATTGAATTGCCCGAGGAATCATTTGTAAGTGTTGTAATATATAATATTTTAGGAGAGAAAGTAGTAGAGCTCTCAGAAGGAATTAAATCTTCGGGTTACCATAATATTAATTGGGATGGAACCAATCAATTTGGGAAGCAAGTGAGTTCTGGAATTTATTTTGTAAGAGTACATTTTGGACAGAATATTTATAATCAAAAAATGATGTTATTAAAATGATGAATCGTATTGTATATATGAGTATTTTGATTTTATTAGGGTGTGATTCCCTTATTGAAAAGACAGCACCATTAGAAGGAGAATTCTATATTCAAGATGGATGGCTTGCCTTCTCCTCAGCAAAATATGAAGAAGCAGACAAACATTTTAATACGGCAATAGAGACAAATGATAGTGCCTCAGTTTTCCATTTTCTTTCACTAGTTGGATTGGGTTGGACAAATATTTATAAAGCCCAGGCAATAAAGGAAATCTCAAGTAATGGTTTTATAAAAACTGCTGGCGAGAGTTTAAGTGCAGCTAATAATATCATGCCCAATATTAATGTTGAAGATATTACCCTAGATTTACATGAAGACTATTATAATGGAATTTCTCATATGTTTGCAGGATTAGCGCTTCAACGAAGTTATTATGCCAAACAATTAGCAGCGAATGGTGTTATTTGGGAAACTATTAATGTTGCGTTAAGCGATACGATTAGAATATTATATGAAGAAAGTGTAGAGTTCAGCAATCAATTAGAAAGCGATTTTGTATTTCAATATGATCTGAAATTAATATTTAATGACATTTTGGTTTTAAGAATAGAAAACTACCTCATTTTAGGGAAAATTGAAGAAGCGGTATTATCTTATAGTAAAATAGATTTTAATCAATTGGATTTTGAAGTGAAAAATGAATGTATAGAGGGAGTGGATGCCAGTACATTGATTGAATGCCTGTGCATAGTTTCTCATAATGGTACCTGTCCATTTGGGGGTTAAAAAATGGTTAACAAACTGTTACAGAAAGATACAAGGGTAATAGACTAATAACATGGTATATTTTCATAAGTACATATGTATGAATAAAAGGAGAAGGAATTGAATTATTTATTATCATTATTATTTTTTATAGCACCACTGTTTTCAACCGACAAAAACGGTTTTGAACTTCCCATTGGTTTAACTGAAGAGGAAAAGGGGAAAATGCATCTCATTAAAGAAATGAGCCGATCAACTGATCCTCCTCCAACTCCCATTCGCAATATTGCTGAATATGAAAGAATGGAAGGCGTATTAATTCGCTATCCCTTTGGAATTTCGACTTCTATTATTAAAGAAATGGCAGAAGATTTAACCGTTTATTGTCTGGTATCTTCCGGTTCACAAAATTCTGCTAATAATTCTATGAACAATGCTGGCGTTAATATGGATAATGTGGAATATATTATCGGAGGGACAGATAGTTATTGGACAAGAGATTACGGCCCTTGGTGGGTAGTAGATGGTAACCGTGATATCAGCGTAGTCGATTTTACATACAATCGCCCACGACCCAATGATAATCAAGCGCCTTCCAAGGTGTCCGATTACCTGAATACCCCATATTTTTCCAATGAATTTGTAACAGCCGGTGGTAATTATATGACCGATGGCTATGGAATTTCGGCATCATCCAGCTTGGTATATGAAGAAAATTCCATGAGCGATGCCATGATTCATACTACCCTGAACGAATACTACGGCGTTCATACCTATCATGTGGTGGATGACCCCAATAACACCTATATTGACCATATTGACTGTTGGGGAAAATATCTGTCTCCCCATAAGGTTCTTATAAGAGAGGTACCAACTTGGCATGCTCAGTATGATGAAATTGAAGAAGTGGCAGATTATTTTGCAAATACTATGACAACTTATGGAGAACCTTGGGAAGTATTCCGTGTTTATACCGGTTCAAATCAACCCTATACCAATTCAATTATTTTAAATGAAAAGGTAATGGTTCCCATTATGAACAATTCTTATGATGATGATGCTCTGGCAGCTTATGCTGAAGCGATGCCCGGATATGAAATTATTGGATTTACAGGTTCATGGGAATCCACTGATGCCTTGCATTGCCGAGCAAAAGGTATTCCCGATTTAGAAATGCTGCAGATTTTCCATAACCCAATTAATGATCAGTCTGAAGCTCAGAATAGTTATCAGGTTGATGCAATAATTGATGACCTCAGTGAAGCAGGATTGATTTTTGATGAATTAAAGGTTTTTTGGAAAAATTCGACAATGAGTGATTATGAAAATGTATTATTGGAAGTATGTCCGTGGGAAATGGTTGATTGTTATTGGGGCTCAATACCAGGACAATCGGATGATACAGAGATACAATATTACATTCAAGCTGTAGATAATTCTGGGAGATTGGAAACATTACCATTAGCGGGCTATTATTCTTTTACTGCTATTGGGGGCACTGCCTTTGAAGATGGCGACCTGAATTTGGATGGTGTCATTAATATACTGGATGTAATTTCTTTGGTAAATATAGTCTTGAGTGGAGAACAAAATAGCATGGCTGATTTAAACTCTGATGGCATAGCCAACATTTTGGATATCATTATCCTTGTAAATATTATTCTGGGATAACCTATTAAATGAAAAATATCCTCCTTATTATTCTACTTACATTAAGTCTGTCTGCTCGGGAAACCTATAAACAGGTTCGAGTACAGACACCTACCTCTCAATCTATTTCTGAGTTGCAGTCTGCAGGTTTAGATATTGATCATTCCCATCAAAAGGCTGGTGAGTGGATCGAATTTGCAATTTCTGATAGCAAATTAGCTCAACTTAATTCAACACAGCTCAGTTATGAAATAATACATGAAGATTTGGAAGCATTTTATGCGTCCCGTTTGGACAACGATTATGAATCTCGGGATTTCGAATTGGGATCAATGGGGGGCTATTATACCTTTTCGGAAATTGAAGAACAATTGGATATACTATACGCCGATTATCCAAATTTAATCACCGAAAAAGTATCTTTGGGGACTTCTCTGGAAGGGCGCGATGTATGGATGGTGAAAATGAGTGATAATCCCAATATTGATGAAGATGAAGCAGAAATGCTATACACCGGCTTGCATCATGCCCGTGAGCCCATGAGTTATATGAACCTCTTTTATTTTATGCATTGGCTAGCTGAAAATTATGAGACTGACCCCGAAGCTGCCGCTCTGTTAAATGGTAGAGAATTATATTTCATACCTGCGGTAAATCCTGATGGTTTGGTATATAATCAGCAGATTTCTCCCAATGGTGGAGGTATGCAAAGAAAAAATACTCGGGAAACCTGCTCCTTTGGTACAGATGGAATCGACCTGAATCGAAATTATAGTTTTATGTGGGCGTATGATAATGTGGGTTCAAGCTCTGATGGATGCAACGAAACCTACAGAGGGACAGCACCATTTTCTGAACCTGAAACTCAAATTGTTAAAGAATTCGTAGAAAGTCATGATTTTAATATTGCCTTAAATTATCACAGCTACGGTAATCTCTTTATCCGCCCCTTTGGATATGACCCGGATTTATCATTACCAGAAGAGGATTTTGAAATATTTATCGAATTTGGTGAAGCCATGACGCAATACAATAACTATCTATTTGGTACCGGAATTGAAACGGTGGGCTATACAGTAAATGGGGAAGCCTGTGACTGGATGTATGGTGAGCATGGGATTTATGCCTATACTCCTGAAGTGGGTGCAAGTAGTGATGGATTTTGGCCTGCCACCAATCGAATATTGCCGTTGGCAGAAGAGAATTTATTCCCAAATAAATTTGCTGCCTGGGCAGTTGGCGCAAAGTATGATATCGATTTCACAATCCAAAATGGACCATATTTGCAGGGAAATAGTTATACATCAAATTTATCTCTATACAATTCAGGGTTAGGTGATTCAAACGGATTGCTGACCTTAACAATTGATTCACCGGATAATTATTTTTATTTTGATACCCAATCTGTAGAAATGGGTGGTTTGGAGGCTCGGACATCAGCAGATTTAGGTGATATATTTACATTTCAGATACTTTCAAGTGTGCCGAATGGAGTAATTGGTAATATTAGTTTAACTATTACTGATGAAACTGGGTATGCACAAATATTTGAATTTGAGTTGATAATTGGAAATGCAGAACCAATAGCATATTATCCTTTTGAGGATGCATCTGGCTGGTCTGTTGGAGAAGATGGGGACGATGCAACCGCTGGAATTTGGGAATCGGCAGTACCAGTTGCAACCTTTTTTGACGGTAACCAAGCCCAACCGGGTGCTGATATGTCTGAAAATGGTGATAAATGTTTTCTAACTGGCGCTGCTACCAGTCCGGGAAGTGTGGGTTATGATGATGTAGATGGTGGGCGAACCACTCTTCTTTCTCCTGTATTTAATTTAAATGGATATGATGAAGCCCTTGTTTCATACTATCGCTGGTACACCAATCATGTGGGAGATAATCCGGGAACGGATCATTGGATGGTTGATGTATCCTCAGATGGTGGTGAGAGTTGGAGCACTCTGGAAAATACCAGTGAATCTAATGCCAGCTGGGTACAACAGAATTTTCTTCTTGCCAGTATGGGTATCCAATTAACAAACCAGGTTCAGTTTCGATTTATTGCAGAAGATATTGCCTACGAAGGTGAAAACGGTTCCGGTGGATCAATTGTAGAAGCAGCTATTGATGAATTTATTCTTGCAACTTTTGATTCAGTATCATATTCTCCAGGGGATGTAAATTTGGATGGTACACTCAATGTTCTCGATGTAGTATTATTGGTAAATTATGTTTTAGGTGCTGAAGAGTTTACTCCTACTCAAGAATCTCTTTCGGACTTAAATGGAGATGGAGGAGTAAATATATTAGATATTGTTCAACTTGTTAACTTAATTCTTCAATAACTAAATTGAATAATCTGATAATTACAGCTATTGGTTCAGACCGACTGGGAATTGTTTCTGAGTTAAGTGGTATTATTACTACACATGGTGGTAATGTAGAAGAAAGCCGCATGTCTCGTTTGGGCTCAGACTTTGCTATTATCATGCTGGTATCAGTTTCCACCGATTGGGAAGAATCTCTTGAAGTTGCTCTCAAATCAATTAATAATCTCACAATTTCTACCAAGGCAACTCAAAATCAAGAAGTTGGTGATAATAAAAAATATCAGATTGATCTCAATGGTGCCGATAACGAAGGCATTGTAAAAGTCTTATCTAAGTATCTTGCTGAGAAATCAATTAATATACTGGAAATGGAAACCCATATATCCCAGGCACCTATTAGCGGTTCCCCCCTCTTTAATTTAAACGCCTCTGTTTCAATTCCCGATGAAGTGGAAGAAAAAAGTATCCAATCTGATTTGTCTCAAATTGCCCAAAAACTTGGAGTGGAGATACAACTTATCTCCTAAAATTACAACAACCAGTGTTGGCTGTTGTATTACTTATCCTTAAAGCGTGAAAACGGACTTGAATGTGTTTGGCATTGTTGCCGTGGTCGGTTGTTTTTAAGAAATATTTCCTTCATTTTTGGACAGAATCGTGTGGCTTTTTCATAAGTCTCTTCGCAAATTTCAACTTCAACCACACCCTGTGACATAGGCCAATCTGCTTTCGCATTAAGCAAGACCGATTCTCCCCGGGATTGGAATTCTCCGCCATCATAAATATTTCGAATGGTATTACCAAAAATGGGAAGAGCTGCGGAAGAGCCGAACTGTTTTTCACCCAAGGATACTGACGGGTCATCCATTCCTACCCAAATGCCTATTGCCAATTGAGGTGTAAACCCTACAAACCAGGCATCTGCCTTGCTGTTGGTGGTACCGGTTTTCCCTGCTGCTGGAGCACGAAATTTATATTTCCAGCGTAATGCTCCACCAGTACCTGCATCTACAACCGATTTCATCATATCCCTGAGTATATAAATGGTGGCTTCATCCTGAACCTCTCTGCTTACAGGTAAATATTCCTTAATGATTCTGCCATGGCGGTCTTCAATTCTGGTTATGGCAAGGGGCTGGGAATAAATTCCGTTATTGGCTATAGCGCCATAAGCAGAGGTAATTTCAAGAGGATAAACTTCAGATACTCCCAAAGCAATAGCATCAACCCCACGTATATAAGTTGTCATACCAAAATCTTTTGCATTTTGTACAATATCTCTGGGTTGGACTAATTCTTGAACTACCCGAACAGAAATCAGATTTAAAGACCGCCGTAATCCTTCACGCAGGGTGGTTAGTAATCCTGTTGAACCATCATGATTTTGAGGGTTCCACTGAGTGGTATCATCAATAAAAACAATTAGGGGTTGATTTAATAATTCAGTTGTTGCGGTATGCCCCTGTTCTAAAGCAGTGAGATAAATCATGGGTTTAAATACAGACCCCGGTTGTCTTTTTGCTTGGGTAGCTCGATTAAAATGGTCTCGATATATATCCTCTTGGCGTCCACCAACCATTCCCAGAATATGCCCCTGAATTGGGTCAATTACAATCCCTGCACCTTGCACCAATAATTGATTTCTTAATAAAATCGGAATTGTATCATTTGTTTCAATAATAAACCGGGCGCTGTCCATGTCAAATTGAGTAAATCCAATGGCATCTTCCAGTTTTGTTGGGTCTTGAAGAAATTCTTTATTCAGGACAGCTTGATTATTCTTCATTCCTGAATTGAAAGCGTCCTCCAACGCTTTTTGGACACGGCTATCTAAAGTTGTATGAACCACCAAGCCATCTTTGTACAAATTTATTTCCAACTCTTCATCAATCTTTTCAAGCTGTCTGCGGATATATTCCGTGAAATAGGGCGCTAATCCATCATCCTTTTCAAACTGCTTTACCGGTAAATCTTTATTGACCACAATTTGATATTCATTCTCCTCAATATACCCTTGTTCTTTCATAATTCTTAGAACAAGATTCCTTCGTACGAGGGCTCGGCCGGGATGGCGGATTGGAGAATATCGAGCTGGAGCGGGAAGCAATCCTATCAAAATAGCAGATTCATCTAAGCGAAGGTCCGATACATTCTTACCAAAGTAATGATTGGATGCTGCCTGAACGCCATAAGTACCATGGCCGAAATAAACGGAGTTCAAATAGAGCTCCATGATTTGTGTTTTGGTGAAAGTCTGCTCGATATTAATGGATGTGATCAGTTCTTTCAGTTTTCGGGTATATGTTTTTTCAAAACCTATGGTATTATACATATTTCGAGCCAACTGCTGTGTAATGGTACTTGCGCCTTGTCTTCTGCTCAATGTCATCATATTTACAATAACAGCCCGGGCAAGGGACTGAAAACTCACTCCTGAATGTTCAAAAAAACTTCTATCTTCCATAGCCAAAAGTCCATGCCGTAAACTTCTTGGAATTTGACTGATATTCACCACATCACGCTTATGGATGTACAGCTCTTTGATAACAATTCCATCTGCAGATAATATTTTTGATACTTGTTCGGGATTAAAACGCTGAAGTTCAGCAATGGAGGGGAGGTCTCGAGATAAAATAAAGAGGTAAATAATTCCTCCGATAAAGCAGGCCAGTAAAAAAAGAAAGGTGTTTAATAACACCTTCCACCAAGACGCAGCTTGAAAATTTTGATTACCGGAATTGTGTTCGGGCATCTTTTCTTATTTGCTGGGTTTTGTCATTGATACCGGGTCGAGTATTTTATTTAATTTATCTTCATCAAGCACATTTTCTTCTATGGCAATTTCTCTTACCGTTTTTCCACTATTATAGGCCTTATAGGCAATATCAGCAGCTTTATCATACCCTATAACTGGTGCAAGGGAAGTACACATTGCCAGGCTTCCTTCAATATAACCAGCGCATTTTTCTTGGTTGGCTTTTAGACCTGTAATGAGTTTTTCTGTAAAAACTTTTGTGCTGTTGGCAAGTATGGTTATAGAATTTGTTAGATTATGGGCAATGAGAGGTAGCATGAGATTTAGCTCAAATACACCTCCCTGACCTCCAATGGTAATAGCCAAGTCATTGCCAATGACTTGTGCACAGCCTTGAATCATAGCTTCGCAAATAACTGGATTTGTTTTCCCGGGCATAATGGAAGAACCTGGTTGAACTGCTGGAAGAATAAGTTCTCCTAGTCCTGCCCGAGGTCCCGAACCTAGCCAGCGAATATCATTGGCTATTTTAGAAAGGGAAACGGCAACGGATTTTAAAGCACCGGAAGATTCAACCGCAGCATCCTGAGCTCCCTGAGCTTCAAAATGATTGGGAGCTTCTTTATAAGGAATTCCTGTCAATTTGGTAATTTCTTTTGCCATCAGGGAACCAAACTTCTCCTTGGTATTGATACCAGTTCCAACAGCAGTGCCTCCGATAGCAAGTTCTGAGAGAAATCTCTGAGCATTTTGAATACGCTTAATTCCATTTTTCACCATCTGAGCATAACCGGAGAATTCCTGCCCCAATGTGATTGGAGTAGCATCTTGGAGGTGAGTACGGCCTATTTTAACAATATCAGAAAATGAATTTGCCTTGCTATTCAGTTCATCAGCTAACTTTTGTAGATCTGGGATTAATTCTGTTTCCAGCATGGTATTAGCAGCAATATGAATGGCTGTGGGTATTACATCATTACTGGATTGCCCCAAATTCACATGATCGTTGGGGTGCACAGGATCTTTGGTGCCAATTTTACCGCCCATAATTTCACTGGCACGATTGGATATAATTTCATTGCAGTTCATATTGCTGGATGTTCCTGATCCAGTCTGAAAAATGTCTATGGGAAATTGGTTGTCAAATTTTCCATCAATAATTTCATCAGCTGCCTGAACGATTGCATTTTTTCGATGAACATCTAACAGTCCAAACTCATTATTTACAATAGCTGCAGAACGTTTAATTTTGCCCAATGCCTGAATCATCGATTTTGAAATTGTTATTCCACTAATTGGGAAATTTTCTACCGCCCGCTGAGTTTGAGCGCCGTAATAGGCATTATCCGGTACCTGCATATCGCCCATTGAATCTTTTTCTTTTCTCATGAAATTATGTTTGAAAGTTAGCCACCTTCTCTCTGGGTTTGATCTCTTAATGGTTTTGGAGGGAGGTTCACAATATCATCAAAAAAATAATCACCTAAATGGTTTATTATATCCTGCATTGCAATTACCCCTGTCGGTTTATTTTTCACATCTACAATGGGTATATGCCGAAACCCTCCGGAAATCATTTTATTAAGGGCAAAGGCAATAGGGTCATCCCGGTGAAGAGTATCGGGCGACTTAGTCATAAAATCTATAATACGCGCTTCTTCCAGATTGTGACGATTTCCCACGATGTTTTGTACGATATCCCGCTCAGTAAATATACCCGAAATTTTATCATCCCTTTCTAATAGGACACAGCCAATGTGATATCGTTGCAAATTATCTATTACTTCTCGCAATGTCGCCTGTTCATCAAGAACGATAAACTTTTCCTGAGTGAGTGAGGATAGGGGGTCTGTTGGTGAAATACCCTTGCCTAATTTGACTTCAGACTTGCCTCGGTTTTCATACATTTCCTTTAATTCATCATCATTAATATCATACATAAGTTGTCTCCTTTTATTCAACAATCCAGGAATTAGTTCCGAAAAATAATTTTTCCAAATCTCCGGATCCTACTGATTTTTTTGCTTCCTGAATTTGATCTGTCATCATTTTATCATAAGTGGGCTTTGATTCCTGATATAGAATACCAATTGGAACGGGCAATTCAGGAATATATGTAATTTCACTAAGTAGCATAGCTAAATTTTTATCTTCCCTATCGTGTATTAATATGTCGTCAGCACTAATATCTTTACCAAGTTTAACTATTTTAAAATTCGATCCATCCAGAATTAATCCTTTATCGTTATCAGCACCGAATATCATTGGTTTACCATGTTCTAATACCAATTGAGTTTCAGCTTTTGTTCCTTTATCAGTTAATTCTGAAAATGCTCCATCATTGAAAATGTTGCAATTCTGGTAGATTTCAACAAATGATGTCCCTTTGTGATTGTTTGCTTCCTTTAAAACTAGGCCCATATGTTTTTGTTCTCTATCAATGGTTCGGGCAATAAATGTTCCGCTGGCACCCAATGCTAATTGAGGTGGATTAAATGGATAATCTAAGGAACCCATTGGTGTAGATTTTGTCACCTTTCCCAATTCGGATGTGGGGGAGTACTGCCCTTTGGTGAGGCCATAAATACGATTATTAAACATGAGTATATTCATATCAATATTTCTTCGCATCACATGAATAAAATGATTTCCTCCAATACTCATTGAATCACCATCACCGGTTACCACCCAAACTGAGAGATTTGGATTCGCTAATTTTGCTCCAGATGCCAATGCAGGTGCACGGCCATGAATGCTATGAAATCCGTAAGTATCCATATAATATGGAAACCGACTGGAACATCCAATTCCAGAAACAATTAAGAAATTTTCCTTTGGAATTCCAAGAGTGGGAAACAATTTTTGCACCTGTGACAGGATGGCATAATCGCCACAACCGGGACACCAACGAACATCCTGATCAGAAACAAAATCCTGACGGGTTAGAGTTTGAGTATTTTCTGCTGACATGATTATATTCCCTTTACTAATTCTTTAATTTTATTGAAAACTTCACTTTGGGTGAATGGCTTGCCTTGCACTTTATTCAAACCTACTGCATCCACTAAAAATTTGGCTCTGATAATGTTTGCCAATTGTCCCAAATTTAATTCAGCAATCATCACTTTTTGAAATTTAACCAAAATTTCCCCCAAATTTAAAGGCAATGGATTTAAATGCCTTAAATGTAAATGAGATACAGCCATGCCCTCATTTTGAGCAGTTTCAACTGCTGATCGTATGGCACCATGAGTACCACCCCAGCCGATAACCAACAAGTCGCCACTTTCTTTTCCAAATGGTTTTGCTGGTGCAAGGTCTCTGGCAATAATATCTACTTTCTCTTGCCTTAATTCAACCATTTTCTGATGGTTTTCCGGATCATAGCTCACATGCCCAGTTTCTTCCCATTTTTCTAAACCTCCTACCCGATGTTCCATTCCAGGGGTTCCAGGCAATGCCCAGGGGCGCGCTAAATCTGGATTGCTATGATTATAAGGTGCGTACCCATCTTTCTTTTTCAGGATACGGGTTTCCATTTCAGGTAATGTGTTAACATCTGGTATTTTCCAAGGTTCGGAACCATTAGCAATATAGCCATCCGATAATAGAATCACCGGGATCATAAATTTTAATGCAATTCGGCAAGCTTCATAAGCCATCATAAAACAGTCCGCAGGAGTAGCAGGAGCCAGAACCACCATTGGTGCTTCACCGTTTCTTCCAAAGATTGCTTGATTTAGATCTGACTGCTCTGTTTTGGTCGGCAAGCCAGTAGAGGGGCCACCACGCTGTACATTCACCAAAACCAAGGGAAGCTCTGTAATGACGGCTAATCCCAAAGCCTCAGATTTAAGAGCAACGCCAGGGCCGCTGGTAGCAGTGATAGCTAAATCACCAGCAAATGCTGCTCCAATTGCACTCACCACACCTGCAATTTCATCCTCAGCTTGAAAAGTTTTTACGCCAAAATTTTTATATTGAGCCAAATAATGGAGAATATCACTGGCAGGAGTAATGGGGTATCCACCATAATAGAGATCTAACCCAGATCTCTGTGCGGCTGTTAATAACCCGAATGCCAGAGCATTATTACCCATAATATTGCGGTATTTTCCTTTTTCAAATTCAGCTTTATTAACTCTATAAGTGGTTTTGATTACTTCTAAAGTCTCGCCGTAATAATAACCCGCATTTAATGCTTTAATGTTAGCGTCAACAATATCTGGAGCTTTAGCAAATTTCTTTTGAATGAAATTAACAGACGAGTCCAAACTCCGTCCATACAACCAATAGAGAAGTCCTAAGGCAAACATATTGGTAGATCTGGCTTTGAGTTTAGATGATAAATCGATTTTTTCAAGAGCTGTTGCAACCAATTTTGTCATGTCAACTTTTATGACCTGATATCCATTCAGAGAATCACCATCCAGAGGACTATCTTCATAGCCAGCTAATTTAATATTTTTCGGAGTGAAGTTGGCAGTATTGATTATAAGCATACCGTTATCCTTTAAGTCACCCAAATGCACCTTTAGTCCAGCAGGATTCATTGCTACCAATACATCCAGGTCATCTCCGGGGGTATGTATATCTTTATTACTAAATTGCAATTGAAAGGAACTCACTCCAGCTAGGCTTCCCTTGGGAGCCCTAATTTCAGCTGGAAAATCAGGAAGAGTTGCCAAGTCATTTCCAAAAATTGCTGTATTATCTGAGAATTGACTTCCTGTTAGCTGCATCCCATCCCCTGAATCGCCTGCAAAACGGATAGTAGCACCATCCACTTCGGATATATTTTTCTTTACCGTACTCATAATTCCTGATTAATTAATTATTAAATTGAAGATTTAAGTTACAAAACACTGGGAAAATTTACCCTATTGTTGAATTACGTTACAAAAAATATTAAAATAATTGACATAAAAAAAACGAGGCTTTTTGCCTCGTTTTTTAACTCAATTAAAAGATTATTATTATTATTTCATCAAAACCATTTTTCTGGTTACAATTTGATCGGCACTTTCCAATTTATATAAATACATTCCTGAAGGTACTTGAGCACCAAATTGATTTTTACCCTCCCATTTCATTTTATATGATCCTGCAGAATATAAGGAATTATCAATTAATGATGAAACCAATCTACCTTGTATATCATAAATATTTAAACTTACCAGTTCATCTATTCCAACGGTAAATTGAATTTCCGTAGATGGATTAAATGGATTTGGAAAGTTCTGGCTGAGTTCAAATGTGTCAGGCAATAGAACAGTTGTTAAATCAGTACCCATCGCATCACCAAGAACATTGGCAACAATAACTGAAGTAATTTCAAAACCAGCAGAAGCTGTAAATAATTGAACCTGTTCACCTGAAAGTGTTTCTCCTGTCAAGCCATAGCCAACAATTACAAATTCATCCTGTATATTATTGGTTTCTATTGTTAATGGAATATTTGTATTTAATTCAATCAGATCAGCTTTTACCTTAATTTGGAATCCTGCAATTTGTCCATTGGCAGAAAGTGACACTGAATTGTCTGATTTGTAAATGATTGCATCCGTTCCCAGGTTGTCACTCGAATCAATTGTTCTACTTCCTAATACCAAGTTTAACAAGGCAATAACATCTAAGATATTGATAACACCATCACCATTTAGATCAGCCGAAGGATCGCTTTCAGTAACTCCTAAAGCCATATTAACTACATTGACAATATCTAAAATATTGATGGTACCATCACAGTTTAAATCACCCGTTAAGCAACCGGGGTCACCAGGGGCATTTGCACAGGCTGTGTTGGATGGTCCTGACTGACCTTCTTCATAAACAGCTGTTATATGGTAACAGTATTCTGCACCATCAAAACTCACACTTTCATCACTGTATTCTTTATCATCGACATATGCAAGATAAGAACCATCCCGGTACACAAAATACCCTTCTACCTCACGGCTTTCACTTCGTAAATAGGTTGAAATTGAAAAGTCTGTATTTAGATGAGTAGGATATATTTTTTCAATAACATTATTATCAGAATTTTCATTTCTACCGCCACAATCACCACCATCAAAGTCAAATTCTTCACAGTTAAACCAGACACCATAATCACCATCGTCACAGATACTATCACCTACCCATGCAGTATACCAATCATCAATACATTGTCCTTCACAATCTGCAAATTGACCTGAAGGACAGGTAAATGGTTCGTCCCATTCTAAATCTATACCTTCTTCGGTAGTAGAAGCAATGAGGTTTATAGGTTCATATAAATCATTGTCAATTGGTAGCCCAATAGTGAGCGTAAAAGTGAATTCTTCACCCATGATACAATTCTCATTGTTTTCATATTGAACACAGTCCATCTCTAAACCATAAGCTGTAAATGTAACTTCAGTTCCCATGTTTGCTGAACTATTGGCAACAACTGGGAAATTAGCAAAATTTGATGTTCCTGCTTCAAGTCCATAAAACCAGAAATATTCATAACCTGAATCTATTGATGCATTATTTCCATCTACAGAAAGATGAACACCTGGATATGCCCAATGACTTGCTGATCCTTCGTTATTTAATAAAAGGGTTAGATCGATTTCTTCACCAGCATCCCAGACTCCATCTCCACCAGCATCTACAAAAGATGGATTAGAAACAGTGAAAGTTGGTGCATGAATGGGTATATTAAATTCTCCTTCCCATATGCCTTCATTGCTGGAAAATACAACAGTAAACTCTGCGAGATGCCCATCAGGAACATTATTCGAAATACTAAAATTATATCCACCAGCATTAGCATTTCCTCCAGATAATATATTCCCAAAATAGATTACACCATTGGAATTATAAATATAGGGGTCATTAACTGAAATGTTTCCTGTTACATTGGTTGCATTTTCAACACCCACATTATTGGCTTGAATATTTAGTGCAATATTTTCACCATAATCAGCCATTCCATTCCCTTCCCAGGATTCATCATAAATAGTAAATGAATCAACAGTTATAAAAGGTCCGTCTGGAGTAATTACAGATACTACAGCCTCATAAGGGAATGTATTAAAGGCAGTCACCACCAGATCATATTCACCAGGGAGTAATTCTGATTCACTTAAATCTAAATACGCACTTCCATTTTCTGAGTATGCTGATGCTAATAGTTCACCATTTATAGATAAAGCTACCAGAGCATTATTAACACCGGTACCGACGATGAGTTCAGATTGTCCTACAACTATAGCGTCTTCATGACTGATATTTAAGGTAGCAGGTTGATCTGTACGCAGTTCTAAGGAAGGATCACCAAAAAGGGTCCAATAATTGGTTTCATTTATTCCAGATGCGCCCTGAGCATCATTCATATACATACAGCCATTGGTAGTTATACCGCCAATGGTTCGGGTTAAATGCTCATCTAAACTTTCGGTAATAATTAAGTTCATGCCATATTGCCCATGCATAGGTGGTTCCCATGATTGACTTATAGTTGAACCATAATGACCAATTGCGCCAGATGGTTCACCATCATTGGTGGCTCGCAACCACGCCTCAGCAAAACTTTCGTTTGTACTTTGAAATTCACCCACATTACAGCCTACTGTTATTACAAATGGAAGAAGATTATTATTTTCCAATGCATTCACCTGTGAAGTGCTTAGAGACGCACCATTCCCCCAACTGGAAATAGATCCATGTCCTGTATAATTTATGAGGCTCACACCATCATTGATGGCATTTATACCCTGTGCATCCGTACCGCCACTGCCATCATATATTCCTTCATAATCATCATAAGTAAACCCTAACAATAAGGGTTTTAATATTTGTTCATTAAATTCGTCATCATCAAGTCCTTCAAATCCTGGCCCCTGGTCTGAAGCAATTCCCAGAGCATTATCGTACCAATCTGCACCAGCTTGAGGTGATTGTTCATAATTTATTGAACGTTCAACTTGAGTTGCAATTTGTGAAGGGTTGCCACCAGAAAATCTGCCAACTATCACTTCAGCATAGGAGTCATTTCCTTCAATAAAGCCATAAGATGGGTCAGAAGCACTTCCAGAAATATAGGGTGATGGAATCTGGGCTATATCCCCAACTAATAATAAAAATGTTAAATTATTTTCTACATAGTAGTTTTCTACAAAACTTTCAATAGTGCTTGAATTCGAACCAATCTCAGCAACATCAATCATTTCTGTGGGGATACCTTTTTTATTTTTCCAATCCACTAATGGTTGCATTTCCGTCATAAAAGCACCGTAAGAAATAATCAGCATATTTCCATGATCTTCTAAATATTCGAATCGGGTATCATCTCTAAAATTTATAAAATGTTCGTCATAAATATTTTTATATTCTCGGGCAATCAATTGTGTTCCAGCTTTTCTACTGAGCATATTTTCACCGCCATCACCCATTGCAGAAACTTTTATCTTAATTTTAGAATACACTCGTAATACTTTTTGAATTGGATTATATTGAATGGGATGAAAATCTACAGCCTGGCCCCGTAAACTTCGCAGGATATATGGATTCTGCAGTTCAGCAATGGTGGATGGAAAAAATGAATTCTGGTTATATTCTGTTCCAAATTCATAGGGGAGATCACTTGGATTTACCAATCGAGAAATATTGCCTTTTGACGGTGCGATGGAAATATTATCGTAATCAATATATTCTGAAGATAAAATTTCAATTCCCATTTCCGCATTATCTGGGATAATTATGGATCTGGAAATTTTATGTAAATCCGGTGCACCCCTCTTGAGGAAAGACGCTCCATTTTCAAGTCTTGCTAGATAGAATATACCATCTGGTGTACTTACTGGTACTAGATCAAAATTTTCAGTGTTGAATTCAATTACAGTAGATTGGATATCCGAAGATATAACTTTGGCATAATCTGCTTTTTTTCCTGCAAACAGACCTGTAATCAATAATCCAATTAATACTATTTTATTCATTTCATCTTTCCTAATTTATTGTATATAAAAATATTTATTATTGCACATAGGCAAAATTACAGCTTTCTAACGAGGCTTACAATGGTCACAGGTCACATTTTACATACTGTTACATAGAATGCAGGATTTGTGATCTCACAAGGAGGATAAGGGGTGAGAGACTATATTTTTGTTAAATTTGGTTTCTAAAGGGTGAAAATTAAAGGGATTCTGTTAAAATTGTATTCAAACGATCTACAAATTCAGTGGGGTTCTTTAACTTAGCGCCTTCCAGTAAAACGGCTTGATCGAGGAGAAGCTGGCTAATGTCATCAAAAGATTTACTCTTTTTCATATCCTTTAACTTTATAATGATTGCATGAGAAGGATTGATTTCAAGAATTGGCTTAATATCTTGCTGTCCAGCTTGCCCCATCGCTTTCATGATTTCCTGCATTTTAGCCGTTGGATCATTTGAATCCGCAACAATACACGAAGGTGAATCCTTTAACCGAGAGGAGGTTGTTACATCTTTTACCTGTTCACCTAATACCTTTTTCATTTTTTTCAGAAGAGGCTTAAGGTTTGTCTCGTCCTTTTTATCATCATCTGTTTGCAAATCATCAGCAGCATCAATTAAGTTGACAGATTTTAAGTCATGATCTTTATATTTATTAATTGATGGTATAACAAATTCATCAATATCTTGATCCATTATCAGCACTTCAATCTCTTTTTCAGTGTACATCTCTAAAAGAGGAGAATTCTTTAAAGTTGCTTCATTATCTCCGGTGATGTAATAAATATTTTTTTGATCAGCTTTCATTCTACCCGCATATTCAGCAAGGGAGACATAGCCCTCTTCGGTTGTAGATTTAAAGCGAACCAATTCCAATAGGTCATCTCGATTATCATGGTCTTGGTATAAACCTTCTTTTATTGGAATTCCAAATTTATCAATGAAATCAGTGTATTTCTTTTTATCTTCTGAATATTTTAGGAGTTCTGAGAGAATTTTTTTTACGGAGTTATTTTTTATTTTAGCTAAAACTCTATTTTTCTGTAGAATTTCTCTGCTTACATTCAAAGGTAAATCCTCTGAGTCAATTATCCCTCTAATAAAACGTAAATAAGTTGGCATGAGTTCTTTATCATTATCGGTGATAAATACACGATTTACATAGAGTTTAACACCAGGTTGAAAATCAGGGTTAAACAGGTCAAAGGGCGCATTTTTGGGTATAAAAAATAGGGTTGTATAAGCTAAAGTACCTTCAGCCTGCGTATGAATATGGAGGATGGGGTCTTCATAATCAACAGCGATAGACTGGTAAAACTGATTGTAATCTTTATCTTTTAAAGATCCCTTTGATTTTTTCCAAAATGCTGATCCGGCGTTAATTTGTTCAGTTTTATTTTCTTTCTTTTCCTTTTTCTTATCACCTTCACCTTTTGTAGTTACTTCTTCCCAATGGAGGTATATAGGGAAAGAGATATGATTAGAGTATTTTTTAACGATATTCTGAATTTCCCATCGAGTTGTATATTTTTCCCCCTCTTCATTTAGATGAAGAATAATATCTGTTCCAAAAGAATCCTTTTCAGAATCTTCAATATTGTAGCCACTCTTTCCATCACTTGTCCATTTAAATGCAGAATTTTCCCCAGCCTTTTTACTAATTACTTCTACTTTATCTGCAACCATATATGAGGAGTAAAATCCAACGCCGAATTGTCCTATGAGGCTAGAATCTTTTTTTGAATCACCCGTCAACATTTCAACAAAGTTTTTGGTTCCGGATCTAGCAATGGTACCCAGATTATCTTTCAAATCATCTTTATTCATTCCAATACCGCTATCTGAAATGGTAAGTGTTTTATCCTTTTCATTAAAATTGATATTGACTTGCGGTTTGAATTCCAGTGACTTAAACGTATCATCTGTTAAGGTTAGATATTTCAATTTATCTAAAGCATCAGATGAATTCGATATGAGCTCCCTTAGAAATATTTCCTTATGGGAATATAGTGAGTGAATAATTAGATGCAGTAATTGACTGACTTCCGTTTGAAATTTATGATTAGACATAAATTAAATCCTCCAAATTATTTTATGTGTGAAATTTAAGGGGTGGTTAAAAAGTTACAGATTATATCTGAGACTGAATCTGATCCATCGTCCGGGAAGTGTAACACCCTCAACATCTTCATATTGTACATTAAATACATTATTAATATTTAAAGTAGTCTCGATACGCCAGATGTTGTAATGGATTTGAGTATCAAAAATAGTTCTATTATCCTGATCGTTGGGCTGTTCGTAACGAACATACCAGGAGCGTGAAATCCTAAATGGTAGGTTATACTGTGTCCCAAAAACAAGTTGATGCTTCAAATAATGAGAAATATTTTTATAATCACTTTTTTCACCATTATGTTCAATATCTAAATATGCATATCCCAGTTCAAATCGATCAACAAAACTCAGTCTTTTAATTATTTCCGGATATAATTCTAACTGCATATTATGCCCAGATGTGAGCACATCTGGTATATTGTCAGCTTTCCACGTTTTTGTGTTTCCGGATGTAACTGTGTACCAATCGATGACATTGGAACTATTTTTGTAAAATTGTGAAGCGGTCATTCGCACAGCAGAACCATAAATTTGAATTCCATACTCAAAAGAATTTATGGATTCACCCTTCAAACTAATATTGCCATTATAGATATAATCATCAGCATACATCTCATAAAAGGAGGGGAGTCGAAATCCACGGTCATATTTTTGATAAATATTTGCATTATTATTTATATTATAAACTAATTGATAACCTGGTGCAGCATACCAGCCGAAGTCATCATAATAATTGCTGCTTAAACCAAAGTCTAATTTCATTTTTTTAGATGAAATAAATTCTTGATAAGTAAGAGAATAATGATCCCTTGTAATTTCAGTTACAGCAGTATTTGAATTTGTTTCCCGATTATAGGTGAAGCCCGTTTTTCTATTGCCCCATTTTGATCTAGCATTTGCATTAAAATTAACACCAATTTCAGTATTGGAATAATTATCCCATCCCCCGACATTCTTATTATATGCCAGTTCATCTCTATGGTCGAACCAATGGGTATTGGATTCTAATTTAACATTTCCAAAATCCCACAATATTTTAGAATTAAAAAATTTTGTAGAATTTTTTTCATATTGATTTTCATATACATTTTCTAATTGGTTGGTAATTCCGTTTCCTCTACTCAAATACCCAAATGAAAAGTTAGTGGATGTTTTGCCATCTTGAAGGGAATATTTATAGTAGAATGTATTTTTCAGAAAGTCCGTATTTGTTTTATAGCCACTTGAAGATAAGCTGTTAAAACTCAGGTTATGAAAACTTTTCCCTATAGGAACCGTAACCATAAAATTACTATTGACAAGGGAATAATCGCCAAATTCTGCTGCCAGATAAGTCTTTCTCTCATCTCCTGATTTAGTAATAATATTCACAACACCTGAAATTGCCCCAGTGCCATAAGCTCTTGCAGCGGCATTGCGGTAGATTTCAATTTGTTTAATATCATCGATATTAATTGGTAAATCCAAATCATGATGTAGAGTTTGTTGATTACTAATTTTCAAACCATCAACTAAAATGAGGGTTTGCTCTCCAGTCCCGCCAAAAGTAGAGATGTTTGCAAGTACATCTGAAGCACCCTGCCGTTTAATGTTTATACCTAAAACATATTCGAGTACTTCAGCAATGCTGGTGCCTGGGATAGATTTTATTTTAGCTTCAGATACTATTAATTTTGTGGATAGATGTATGGAGTTATCCCCAGCTATCTGTTCAGCATCTAATTGAGAGTTTGATGAAACTGGTTGGATTGAAGTTGGAGCTGAAGAAATTTCAACAGATTTCAGCACAGAGGATTGTATTTCACTTTGGGATACAAAATAGGGATTATTTTCTTCAAAATCATAAATTGCACTTTTGGTTTGTGGTCCCATAAACCCATCTTCAGAAATTATTGGGGATCGATTGCTAAGCTCATTAAAGGTATTCAAATTATCCTGTAATAGTTGAATTTGAATATTGGTGGGGGAATCTGTAGTACTTTTAAAGTCTGTTATAGTTTCAAAAATATTCTGTGCCAATTTTGCCTGATTATTTTCAAGGGCAATTTCAAGTTCATTAATGTTTTTTTGAAATAGTGTATGTATAGTCAATGAATTATCTAATGATTGAATTTTATATTTTCTATAGTGAGCAATTGCTTTTGCGGACATGTTAGACAAAGAGTATGTCTGCGAAAAACACCAATGAAATTCTGGATTATTAACTGCCATGCGGGTCTCATGGTCTTTGGGGCTTATTTTCGCAATAGCATCAATTTTATCCACCATTTCGGTGTACTTGGTATTATCAAAGACATCGGGTAATTTCTTTGATAATTTCTTTCTCACTAATAATTCATTGGCAATATCTAGATAGGGACTTTGGTTTTGTCCAATAATTAGACCGATGAAAGCTAAAAGAATGAACTTTGAAATATATAACCTCATATTTATTATTAAAAATAAATTATTCGCTACTTGTTGAATTAGAAAGGTCTTGAATTACTCCAGAACCGTCAATTTTCAATAAAATAATTTCACTTTGATTACCATATGAGTAGGTATTGCCTGTAATAATATATCCACCATCTGTAGTTTGACTAATAGAGGTACCGATATCATCAGCACTTCCACCATAGGTATAATCCCATTCTGTAGAAAGGTCATAAGTCAACTTTAAAACCCAAACATCTTCATTTGTTGTAGATTGTGCGAGTTTACTACCAACAATAATAAATCCCCCATCTTCTGTTTGTCTCACACAATTTCCAAAGTCGTTAAAACCACCACCAAATGTTGCAATAGAAGTATTGGCATCTGCTCCCTGAAAATCAGTTTTTAAAACAAATACATTATTTTGCCCATACCCACTTGCCCAGTAATTTCCTACTACTATATACCCATTATCAGATGTTTGTTGAACAAAAATTCCTTCATCATTATAATTACCATCAGCTATGGCATAAGTAGAATCGAAGCCAACACTAACCGTTCCACTGTTTACATTTAATTTGATTAACCTAATATCATTTCCATTAGTGGAGGTTTGGCTTTTTCCTACGATAATATATCCACCATCGTCTGTTTGTTGAGCATAATTCCCAAAATCTCTTGTTCCATTATCAGTTGTCTCAGAATATACAACCTCATGACTTGAACCATCAGTTGCGATCTTCCAAAGCATTATGTCTTCATCATTACCGTCATGCGAAGTTCCACAAACTACATAACTTCCATCCAGTGTTTGTTGAATGGAATTTCCAATGTCGTTATAGGCACCTTTTATAGTATCCTGCCAAGATAAAGTGAGAAGGGGAGTATATTTAACTACCCAAACATCATTATCGGTGCCGTTAAAAGTACTTCCAACCAAAATATATCCACCATCAGCTGTTTGCTGCAAATCATTTGCAATATTATTATATTCTGAATTGTCACCTCCAAAACTGGTATCACTTTCAAACACTAAAGATGAACTAAATTTAACCAGCATGAGATCCTCTTGAGTAGTTGTAGAATATTGACTTCCAACAACTGCATATCCACCATCAGCTGTTTGCACAACAGCATGACCAAAATCATTATAGGATCCTCCCCAATAACTTAGCCCCTCATCTACTTCAATATTCGTGTCCTCTCCACCAGGGTCATTTACCAGTTTTTGACAACCAGTTGTGAAAATACTAGTTGCTAAGATGAAGATATATATTTGCCTAAAATACATTTATGCCTCCAATTATACCATTTCGGAATTATTAAATAATGAAAAGTTATGAACAAATAGTCGGATATTGTTCACTTGTTTAGTTAATTTGTTATCTACGATTAAAAATATTAGCCCTATGATGGAAGTTAAATTACCGGAATCATTATATATAATCAAACAACGGTCTTTAAATTTATAAAAAAAAATTAAACTTAAATTAATAATTATAATCATTTCTATTTTATCTCTGAAGATAAAATTTTAATGAGTCTGTTTAATCGATTGATTTCTGCTTCGAGGGATAGTTGTTTGTCCTGCCTCTGATTTTTCTGCCTCTGGATTTTTTTTTCCATTCTATTTATTTGGTCAATGAATTGTCTCTTCTCATCTGTGAGTAGTTCAAGTTTTCGATTCTGCTCCACTAGGATTATTTTATTTATATCTAAAATTTCCGAGCATATCGCTTCATTAGAATAGTCTGTATTCTCAGAATCAGTACCTCCAAACAGAAAATCAAAAATACCGGCAGATTTTTCTTTTTCAGGTACATCCTCTTTTTTTGATATTGATGTAAAAGAGGGAATAGGTTCTGAAGACAGATTTTTTTCAATTATTTCTTCCTTTATATCTGCTTGTTTTGATAAATCAGCCTGGGGAAAATAATTTTTATAATTGGGATTTTTGGTGCGCTTAAACTCTTTTTTCGGAAAATACCATTTATCTTTTGTTTCTCTGCCGCAATTAGAGATAAGCAATAAAGAGGCAAATATTAAAAGTTTATACATAGTATAAAATTAATATACAAATTGTTAGTGTAGAAAGTTCTTTATAACAAACAGCCCCTAATAAAAGGGGCTGTAAAAGTAGGTGGTTAGTAAATTATATTAGAGAAAATAAATTATTTTACCAACATTAGTTTTTGAATCTGAGAAATGTGTGTTTTGCCTTCTCTTGATGCGGTAAAATGAACAAAGTAAACACCGCTGGCTACATTATTGGCATCCCAATTAGTGGTGTACTCACCCGGCTGGATAAAATCATTCACAAGTGTTTCTACTTTTTGCCCCCGTAGATCAAAAATACTAATTTCAAGATTACCTTCCGTTGGTACTTCAAACCTTAATTGAGTCATTGGGTTGAATGGGTTTGGATAGGCAGCATGGAATTCAAATTTATTTGGTATTGGTGCAGTTTCCTGCAAACTACCTAAAAAGAAAATACCATTTGGTTGCCATGTTGGTGTTTCCGCTTGAAGCGGAATCAATTCCTGACTAACGGATTTCAAAAGCTTAAAGTGGGGGGTATCATTTGTCCCGCAATATCCAGCAGTCATTATATCACCTTCAGCACCCATAACAGGAATATCAACGGTTCTACCCAGCCATTGCCTGGCGCCAGTCACAGTATTGCCACAGTAACTAAATAGCCAATCACCATTTTCAATTTCACCATTAATTAGATCAATATCTTCCACATAATAAAATGCTTGTTGAGTGGACTGAATATAATCAAACCCAAAAGGTACTTCAGCTGCCAAATAAGGGTTAACCTTTCTGGACAAAGGTTCCAATGAATCTAGATCATAGCTAAAACTGATTTCTTCATCAGTTATAATCCAATAACCGTGGAGAGCCTTAAATTCTAATAAACTACCTTCCCAGCCTTCACCAGAGTTAACTGTGGACATTCCTTCTCCTAATACTGCTAAAACATGATCTTCAATTTCATCTGGAAGCCCTGCAGAAATTCCTACAGAACCTGTTGAGGGGAATGATACAAGATTGGCACCGCTATTAAGGTTATAAATACGATTGGGATCAAAATTATGACCACTTCCATTAAGAGTATCATCTTCAGCCACTCTAAGCCAAAATCCAGAAGAAATATCCAGGTTCATTAATGTACCTGTCCAATAATCTTCTTCAAAGAAATACTGTGCAGAAGTGGCTTCCCCAGATATTGCTATGACATTTTCCTGAATATCCAACATAACATTACCAACTGAATTATCCTCAGGTAATACATAAAAGCTCATTAAGTTATTATATTGATGTAGGGGAATGCTATAGCTAAAATCAAGCACCAACTCATTTACATTATATATAGCTGCATTTTCGAATGGAAAGTTTTCAGAAGGGTAAGCATCAAAATATTCACCTTCTGAATAATCATAAATTTTAAAACTGGGATAATCACCAGGTAATAAATATCCCTCTGAATAATCATATCCATCATCACCCATAGCTGGTACATCACAAACACCACTATTACATAAAGACGAATCCCATTGGCGGGAACCCACACAAGATTCACCGTTAAAAATACCCACCCAATCTTCAGCTGTTAGGGGATTACCATTCATATCATTGGCTTCATCTATATAATAAAAGGCCTGCAAACTGGATTGATTGTACACAAATTCAAGTGGGGTTCCATTGCAGTTAAATCCCTCATCTGCGCCAGTACCATTACAGATACCACATTCATCAATTTCAGCACTACCGCCACACTCGCCTTCGCAGTCAATTTCAGCAATACAGTTTCCATCACAATCATAGTTTTCATCAGGAAGAATACAGGAGCCATCATCAACGTTTGCATCCGAGTCAAAATTGCATGAAGCATTATCAGTACATCCTAAAATTCCACCCTGCAGGGCATCCAGTACATAAATGTCGTTTATATTCCATTCAATATTTTCTGATGGTAAAGCTTCAAAATATTCATTAGATGAGGCATCAAATACCC
Organism: Fidelibacterota bacterium; assembly: GCA_014381415.1. Taxonomy (GTDB): domain Bacteria; phylum Fidelibacterota; class Marinisomatia; order SCGC-AAA003-L08; family D37C17; genus D37C17. The sequence continues at coordinate 78,129 of JACNLQ010000058.1, read as the reverse complement.
TGAAAGTTGGGATGTTACCTGGTTGCATATAGCCATCAGTCCACTCATTATCATCTGAACCCATTAAAGGTACGTCACACACCCCACTATTACATAATGAGGTATCCCATTTACGAGAACCCACACAGATTTCACCATTAAAAGCACCCACCCAATCATCACTCTCAAGGGAAATTCCATTTAGAGTAACAAAATTAAAGTAATAAAATGCCTGTAGGGTTGATTGATTATAGGCTAATAGTTCAGGAGTACCTTCACAGGTATAACCTACTGGAGGACCATCTCCATTGCAATCTCCACACGCATCTGTTTCAGCCGAGCCGTCACAAACTCCAGCGCAATCTTCAACGTTTCCTTCACAGTCACATTCGCCATCAGGTATTCCAGTACCACCACATATTCCACATTCATCGATTATAGCGCCGCCTCCGCATTCACCGGTACAATCTATTTCAACTATGCAGTCGCCATTACAATCAAAATTTACTTCAGCAAATGTACAGCTGCCATTATCAATGGTGGCATCGGCATCAAAGTTACAGGCATTTGAATCTGTACAGCCCAAAACCCCTCCGTTCAAACTGGGGATGATATACAGAGCAAAATTTGCCCAGGCTTCATCATTAGCTGGAACTGCATTATAATAGGTATTTTCAGATGCGTCATATATTTTAAATGAGGGATATTCACCTGTGTTCATATACCCAACTGTAACTTCTGTTCCATCATCACCCATTACTGGCACATCGCAGATACCATTGCCGCATAGTGATGTATCCCATTTCCGGGCTCCTACACAAATATCACCATTAAAAGCACCTACCCAATCCTCGCTTTCAACTGTTATTCCATTAATAGCAACCGTCTCAAAATAATAAAAAGCCTGAAGAGTGGACTGATTATATGTAAAGGGGGAATCACTGGGCATATCACTACACTCCGATAAATTACAAACAAATTCTCCATCCCAACATTCTGCATTAGCACCATTACCATTACAAATACCACATTCATCAACTTCAGCAGCACCGCCCCAATCACCATTACAGTCTTGAGTACAGTCATTATTTGGATCATCATCACAAGTTCCGCAATTATCTTCTGCAGATTCTCCGTTAGGTACACCGGTACAGTCGGCACATGATGAATTATCACCACCACAAACTCCACAATCATCATTTTCTAAGGATGATCCACATTCATTATCACAGCCCGATGGTGCTGGTTCAAAACAGCCACATCCCAAATCATTTTCATTATTCCCATTGCAGATACCACAATCATCTACAATACCCGAACAGGTATCATCATCGTCTAAATTATTATCTACCCAGCCTGCACCTGGATCACTGCAAAAATCCTGGCCTTCACCGGAACCCAATCCATCTCCGTCATTATCCATATAATAAGTTTCGGGTGCAGGATTGAAACATCCGCACCCCAAATCATCGGCATCTTCACCTTCGCAAACTCCACAGGAATCTAATTCAGCATTCCCACCACATTCACCAGCACAGTCATTTTCAGATGTTGAACCACACTCATTATCACAGCCAGAAGGTCCAGCTTCAAAACAGCCACAACCTAAATCATCTGCATTACCACCATTACATACACCACAGTCATCTAATGCTGCATCTCCACCACAAACACCTGCACAGTCATTTTCAGATGTTGAACCACACTCATTATCACAGCCAGAAGGTCCAGCTTCAAAACAGCCACAACCTAAATCATCTGCATTACCACCATTACATACACCACAGTCATCTAATGCTGCATCTCCACCACAAACACCTGCACAGTCCTCTACATTGTTATTACAATCACATTCTCCTTCTGGAATTCCATCTCCATCACATATACCGCATTCATCCAATTCAGCTGACCCTCCGCATTCACCACTACAATCTATTTCTACTACGCAATTTCCATAACAGTCATAATTATTTTCAGCAAAAATACAAGAGCCATCATCTTCAGTAGCATTAGAATTATAATTGCAGGCATCTGGGTTTGTGCAACCAGCTATTGAAGCTTCATTTGAAAGTCCATCTATGAGGTTAAATCCATTATTTGACCAAGCAAATTCTTCTGTTGGTGTGGCATCATAGTATATATTTTCGGAAGTATCGTAAATTTTAAAACTGGGAATATCACCTGTGTTGCAGTACCCTATTGAATATTCCTGACCGTCGTTTCCCATGGCAATAACATCACAAACCCCGCCACCACACTCAGAAATATCCCATTGACGGGCACCCACACAAATATCACCATTAAAGACACCTACCCAATCGTCAGATTCTATTGCATTTCCATTTAGTGTAACTTCAGCAAAGAAATACCCAGCCTGCAGGGGAGATTGATTAAATGCAAATTCAGCTGGTTCGTCACCCTCACTGGGTAAATAAGTAAAATCAATTTGGTTCCCGTCAGCATCTGACATAATAATATTACTCAAACCACTGGGAGTACCAGTTACACTTAATTCAATCAATGTTCCACTTCCTGCAGGGATTGTAGCTCCTGTAAGTGAAAATCCAAGAACCAATGATCCAGCTGTTGAAACCATAAACCCGTTAGCTCCTGCTTCACCACCAGATGCACTATTTACAGTAGCATCATCAACATTAAATTGAAATCCACCAATATCAGTATCACTGGAAAAGTTTACATTCCAAGTGCCATCATTATTAGATTCAAGGCTAAGAGTATTGGCAGAAATGATACCAATAGAGAGGAATAATAATGTCACTGCCATTATATTTTTTAATCTCATTTTCAAATTATTTTGCATTTTTTTTAATTATTTACCTAAATTGTTTCTCAAATATACCTCTCTCTGCAAAAGAACCCGAGTGGCACTCGTCACAAATTTAATTGTTCTTAATCACCTTAGCCTGCAGTGAAAATTGAACAGTAAAATCATCATAAATCATTCTATCACCCAAGTCTTCAAAAAATGTACCGGATTTATATTGGATATTAAATAGAGTACGATTAATGTCAATGGTACCTTCTGCACTATAACTGGAATCATTTTGAGAAATTTCAAGAGGCAAATTTATTGGGTGGGTGATTCCCCTAATGGTTAAGTCAGCAAATATTTGGTTACTTTGCCCTGCTTTATCATCTTTAACTTGTACATGATCTTTTATTTCCAGAATAGCGTTTGGAAAGGAATCTACAAAGAAGAAATCTTCATTCATTAAATGCTGCTCAAGTTTTGCTTTCCATTCTGGCGACTCAATATCAGTATTTTGAATACTGCTCATATCAAAAATTAATTTTCCGCCAATAATGGAATCTTTCTGCAAAATTACCCAGCCATCTGCCAATTTCAAGGTACCGGAATGCTCACCCGTTACTTTTCTACCTGTCCAAATAATATTACTGCTGTCTATATTAACGCTTAAGGTATCGTTGGCTATAATTAAAGTCGCTAAAGCAGTGCAAATAATTGCACCTTTATATATAATACTGTTTAAAATGATTTTTCCCTCCGTAATTAAACACGAAATTTAACTGAATTAGAGAAGAAAAGGAAGGAAAACTTATTTACAGTTTGTAATATCTTGAGAGCCTATTAATTTTTCAAGGCAATGGGGATAGGGAGGGCAAAGGTTGTTTTTTTCAATGTTGAACCAATAATTTCCAGCATCAATAATTGTTAGATTACAAATGGAATCGGGTATTTTACCAGACAAGTTATTACTTTGAAGACGGAGCTTTACTAGACCATCTAAATTACCAACTTCAGAGGGGATATTTCCGCTTAACCCACAATCATATTCATAAAAATAATAGGGTGAGGGTACTTCCTGGCAAATCCAATGAATTAACCTTCCGTTTTCCCAAAGTTGCCACCCTAATTCCAAAACATCCACCTCCCCATTAAAATTTACATCCATATCCAATTCAAGGGTATTGCCACTATTTTTAATAAATTGGTTTAAGGCTTCCCTATCACCGGGGTCGCAGTGGTCTATATCAATATTGTGATACCAATTGAATCCATCACAATCTCCAAATAAGGAGGTGAAAATTCCCAGAAGCACTATGAGCAATCGGAGTTTTAACATATTTAAATTTAGTTGGTTGGCTTTATATTAAGGTAGAAGAATTATAAAAAAATACTCAAACTCAATAGAGCAAGGTTCCATCAAAGTTCCACCGAATTATTCCTGAGTTGGCATTTCCATATTCAAATTCTTGTTCGGATTTCACCTGACCATTTTCATAATACCATTTTTCAGTACCATGTTTTTGTCCATATTCATAATTTACCTCAAACATTAAATTCCCATTTGGGTGAAACTTTTTCCATTTTCCATTGGGTTGGTCATTACTATACTGAGAAACTGAATACAATGTCCCATCTTCCGCCCAAACTTTGCTGATACCATCTAACTTGCCATTAACAAATTCTACTTCATACTCCAAGTTTCCATTTGAAAAATATGATCGTTCCACCGTTTTTTGTAGTGCAACATTTGGCTTGTTTTCAGGCTTGAAGTGGGTACATCCTCCAATTATTAAAATGAGAAACAATATCAATATTTGTGAGTTGAAAAAAATGTATGAAAATTTTTGTGATGCAAGTCTCATTTTATTTTGCAAGAAAAAATTTGTGATGGGTAACCAGAATTGATTTCAAAGAGTGATATATATTTCTCATAGTGCGGAACAATTAATTTAGAGGAAAAGACATGGATAAGAATGAAAAAGTAGAATTGATGAAAATGACCATCTGGTTTAATTTATTTATTGGAATTTATAATATATATGTTTTTAATGAAATGAACTCCTTGTTTCATTTGGTATTGGGGTCCATTAATATTGGTGCTTGGGTATTTTTACGGGAAAAATATTTAAATTTTTCTTTTGCTTCACTTTTCAAACAAGACGATAAGAGTAAGAATATAGGATAACTCCTGTTGTATTAAATTGCTGGTAGTATGGGTGATCAGTTAAATTAATTTTAAACTTTACCCTAAGTATGGGTGGCTGATGGGTTTCGAACCCACGACCTCCTGAGCCACAGTCAGGCGCTCTAACCAACTGAGCTACAGCCACCATTGTAAATACCATAGGGGTATTCTGTAATAAATCCCCTTCAAATACAGACTAAAAAATTAGTATAGATTTCATCTTGAAATAAAATGATATTTTTATAATAGTTTTTATAATTTCTCATATTCAGCTCTATATAATTCTTTTCATCCCAAAATAATAATGATAAACTTCCCCCTTATTACTCAACTGCAATCTTCAATTTTAGTTTAATAAAATTGTTGTGTATATAACTAAGAGCAGTAAATTTCTGCCTGTGCTTGTGTTTGTAATACTAAAATATGAGCTCTCTTAATATGAATTTAATTTATAAATTTCAAGTAGTCTTACTAAAAATAATCAATCAATAAGGAGATAAAAAAATGATGAAAAGAATACTTTTCACATTAATAATTAGTTTTATAGCAGTTTTTCAAACAGGGTGTGATGAAATTGCCAGTATAGTTGAATCAAGTTCTGGTTGTATGCTGCCTGATGCACCTAACTATAATGCATCTGCATTATTAGCATGTACTACAAACTGTGTAGGTGACCAAACCGGCGCTAACTGCTGCTGCGAGGAAATTATTTACGGATGTACAGATGATACAAAAGTAAATTATTCTGAAGATGCAAATGCTAGCTGTAATGATAGCGGGACAGATAATGATTGCTGTATTGATTCAGTAAGTGGTTGTATGGATCAAGGTGCAAATAATTTTGATCCTCTTGCAACAGAAAATGATGCAACTACATGTGCTTATGATGACTATGGCTGTATGAATTCAACTGCGTGCAATTATAATTCATCTGCTGCTAAAGACTGTAGTGGTGAGGAACCAGCAGACGCATCCTCTCAAAATGATGATTGTTGTGATTTAAGTGCAAACGATATATGTTATCTTGATTTGAATAATAATGGCTATTGGGAAGAAGCTGATTCAACTTCTGCAAGCCTGCCTACCTGCAACTGCGGGGAACTTGGTGTGGGCTGGGTGACTGGTGATGATGTTGCTACGAATATGGAGGTTCAGGGTTGCACCCAACCAACGGTTGACGGTGTAGCTTGCATTGAGTATAATCCTGCAGCGAATGTTGATAATGGTGGCTGTTGCCTGACAGAATTAACCGATGAAGAATTAGCCAATCCAGAAATTGCTTTGGTGGGTGTCTATAATATGGAAATCACAATGGGAATGTTGGATGAAAATGGTGATTGTGAAGCATTCGATGACAATATGTATGGTGATTTTGGTCCTACTATCAACCAGGTAACCTTAGGTGCTGGTGGTGGATTTAACCATCACGAAGAATACCATGATAGCTTTAGTAGTCGTCCAGAATGGGTATTTAGAGCCCCTGGCATTGATTCAGATTTCGCTTGTGAAGAAATGGCTGATAACTTAGGTGTTTATGATTGGTGGTGCGGAAACAATTTTGGAGGAAATGATTTTGCAACCTGTGATGATTTCTACAATCAAGGTGGATGTGAGTCTAGTCCTGGTTGCAGGTGGGAAACCAATTTCTGCCACCCTACATTTTCAGGCATGCCCTGTAATGATATAAACTTTGCTCCTGATTTTGATGGTATGGAAGAAGAAGAATGTGATATGAGAGACGATTGTGAATGGGATGACAGTGAGGGCAAATGTTTTACCCCTGTTTGGGAGCCATGGATGGAATGCGTTTTCCTTGATGAATACGAATGTGAATCTTATGGAGATATTGATGAGGATGGTGTATTTGAACAACATTGTGAAGTTCCTGCATTTGACCCGTCTGAAGATGAATGGGGTAATGAGGATATATCTTGTATGCCTAATTTAGAAACCTATCCCTGTTTTGGTTATGATGAAACTGAATGTATGAATGATGATTGTAATTGGCATGCTGGTGATGGTATGGGTGATCCTGGCTTCTGTTCACCTCCAATTGGCAATAGCATTGGTGTGTGCCAAGAAATTACAGATAAATCCGATTGTAATGCTAAAGTTGGAGAATGCCACTGGCTAGAACATGGACCAAACCCAGAAGACCCACCCTTTTGTGCCCCTGCACCACCAGATTGCTTCAGCAAGAATAATGCAGATGAATGCGAAGATTCACCAAACTGTGAATGGGATATGCCAGATTGGATTGAATCTGGGGCAGAAGGCGTTTGCTTCAAGGATGATCATTGTAAAAGTAACCCAGAACTGAATAATAATGAAGATGCATGCAATGAGGACCCTGGATGTGAATGGGTGTGGGATGGTGTAGATTCAGGTTGTTGGGAAGCGATGATGGAAGGTGACGAAGGTTCATTTTGTGAATGTATGTTACCTTTTACCCAAAATTCATGTGAATTAGCAAGCGGTATTTGGGAATGCCTTCCATGGGCAATGGATGATAATGGTAAGTGCGAAGACGATGACTATGAATGTATGATGCCTATGTCAGAACAGGATTGTTATCATGAATTCGAAAATGATGATCCTTGTGCAGATGACCATAGTGGTGGAAATGGGCAAACCTCATGGGATGCAGACACCCATACATGTACCAAATCATTTAGTTTTTCAGAAGCTGGAGAATGGTCTATCAATGCTGATCTTGATTTTTGCATAGAATGGGATAATGAAGAAGACGATGATCCTGACTGTAATACACTCATGACGCCAGATGAATGCAACTGTTTTGATTGTATGTGGAATGGTTCAACCGGTATTTGTGCTGATTGGGATGATGGTGGAAATGGAAGGGGCTCTGATTACTTTTATACCCAAAAATATGAAAATATTATTGAGATATTAAGTAACAATAATGCTGGTGAATGCTTTGAATATGATTTGGTTGGAGATGAGATACATATGACAATTATTCATGGTGATGGATATTGTGAAGAGATTATTTTAAAACCAGCCACATCTGGAACCTAAAAGTAATTGTATTAATACTGTTAAAAAGCCCGACCTCATGTTGGGCTTTTTAATTTCTCGAGGAAAAGGTTTGGATAAATAGACGAGAACAGTGTAACTTATATCACCGATTGTAAGAATAAAAACAATACTAATCTATAAGGAGACTAAACAATGGCAGAAAAAGTTAAAAATACTGGTGTAACTAAACAATCTGGTTTTTTATATTTTCTTGATAAAAACGGACATGTGTCTAAAACTAAAATGGCACGTGGTGCAAACAGGGGTGGCACACCTGAAGTTGTTGCAAAAGCTGGAGTTCAACGTGAATCTGGTTGGTTATATTTCATCGATAAAGATGGTGATATTTCCCGAGCAAAAATGGCCCGTGGCCGCAAGTAAATAACACTTGTAGTTATTAAAAAAGCCCGGCAAAATGTCGGGCTTTTTTTATATTTAATAATTTATTTTTTGTAGAAACAGGGAATGCCCTGTCTATACGGTATTTATTTCCACAATAATTTAATAATAAAAATTAGAATAATTCCCCCACAAATTCTTTTGTAAATTTCATTCCATAAAATCATGGCAAAAAAGCATCAATTTCAATTGAAAATATTAAATTTAATTTTCTTCGTTTCATTTTTATTTTCTGACTGCTGCAATATGCAAATGGTGGGCTATATGAATTTTGGGGAGAATATTTCTGATATTACAGGATTTTCCCAGGATGACCGTGAATTTGCCGTTGTGGGTCTTTATTATCAATCCGCTGCATTTGTAGATATTACAGACCCTGAAAATCCGTTTGAAGTTGGGAGAATAAGCGGTATCACTAATACTTGGCGTGATCTGAAATATTGGAATCGACACGTATATATTGGTACCGAAGCAAATGATGGTATCAAGGTGGTCAGTGTTGATGACCCGGATAACCCCACCCTTGTAAATACAATTTCTGATTTTACCGGCAGTCATAATATCCACATTGATGATGATGGTTTTCTTTATGTTGTAGGGACAGAAGAACATGATATTTGGATTTATGAACTAACCAATCACCCTGCAATGCCTCAATTGGTTGGCACATGGAATGGCGAATATTTGCATGATATTGAAGTCTATAATAATAAATTGTACGGTGCCGGCATTTACACGGGTTTCTTTTACATTATTGATGTGAGTGATAAAACAAATCCCACAACTATTCTCAGTCATTATACTGGACTTGATGGCATTAGTACTCATGACTGCGCTATTACAGATGATGAGCAGTATCTCATAACAGCTGATGAAACTAGTGGAGGCCATATCAAAATTTGGGATATATCTGATTATAATAATATCAATTTGGTTTCCGAATACATGACCCATTCTGAGCATTCCATGCATAATGTGTATATTAGGCCTGAAACTAATTTAGCAATTATGTCCTATTATGTGGATGGGACCCGAGTTTTAGATATTTCTGATCCTTTAAACCCGGTTGAAGTGGGGTATTTTGACACAACCGATTTAACAGGATTATACGATGGGCATTGGGGAACCTATGCCTATTTGCCAAGTGGATATATAATTTCCAGCGATAGGCAGAATGGATTATTTATTTTTTCATCGCCACTTACAAATTTATCATTGGAATGGAGTGACTGCACTGGGATTGTTGGAAATTATTCCACTTGTTATGGGAATACATTCCAAAATGAATCAGGTATTATTGAAGAGTTAATTAGTTTAAATGGGAATTTAGATGGTATTTCTGTTGATGAGATTAGTAGTTTTGTTGCTGGTAGGGTCATCAGTATTAATTTATCAAACCGGGATCTTACAACTCTAATTATCCCAGATAATTTTAGTAGTTTAAATAGTTTATCTTATCTGCAATTACAGGGCAATCAACTCACTACGATCCCTGAAATAATAACCAGTGTATCAAATTTGACGGTTCTGAATGTATCAGATAATCAACTATCTGATTTACCTGGAAATTTAGAAGAATTAAATAGACTTACTATCCTGAATTTATCAATAAATCAATTCACCATGATCCCCGACGGTTTGATAAATATAAGTAGTTTAATAGAATTAGGTTTTTCTGATAACCAGCTCACATCGATTCCCACAAATATAGATGAATTTATTAATCTGGAGATTCTAATATTAAATAATAATAAAATTTCAGATGTTTCTTCAGCAATCTGTGGACTACCAGACGATTGTATGATTGATTTAACAGGTAACCATTTATGTTCAGAAACTCTTCAATCTTTTGAAGAATGTGTAACTACAATTAGCTATCAATTTTGTGATGATTGCGCATCGGGATTTATGTTAGAAAACTTTTGCTGTAATCCCACTGATGTCAATGTGCTTCAAGCAATAATAGACAGCAATGAGTCATTAAATGGGCAGCATCCCTTAATATTAGGTCATAATACACAGTATTCAGCATGGTATAATGGAACTCTTGAATACCTTGATTTATCAGATTACAACCTGACAAATATTCCCAATAGCATAGGTGATTTTGAATTTTTGATAGAAATAAATTTAGATGGGAATTTAATTAATTCCCTCCCTGATAGTATAACATATTTGGAAAGTATTAAAGTATTACGGCTAAATAACAATTTGCTTAGTAAGATACCTGGCGATATTGGAAATTTAATATCTCTTGAAGAATTATATTTATCAGGAAATCAACTTACGGATATGCCCGAAAGTATTGGCAATTTACAAAATCTTAATAAATTATTCATCAGGGATAACCAATTAACCTCATTACCGGCAACAATTTGCAATCTTCCTGATAATTGTAATATTCAGATTCAAGATAATTGTATAAATACTGCTTTCGATTGTATTTCAACTATGGGGGATCAGGATAATTGCTCTATTTTAGCAACTGAAAATATTCAACCAGAAGTTTTTCAGTTATTTGCCCCCTATCCCAATCCGTTTAATCCTATTACCACCCTATCCTTTTTTATGAAATACTCAGGATTTACCTCAATTCAAGTATTGGATATTAATGGAAAGGTGAAAGCAACCATTAGTAATGAATTCAAATCTTCTGGGTATCATACTGTTAATTGGAATGCCTCGGATTTTTCAAGTGGAGTATATTTTATTAGAATGATTTCCGAAAATAATACATCGCTAATTATAAATAGTCAAAAAATTGTGTTGCTAAAATAATAACAGATTGTTTTTACATTTTATTACAATTTCTCCACTTTTTATTTAGAACAAACGTCGTAATTTTTTATCCCCTTAAAAAGGGGTAAAAACCATTTTGAAACTTTTTCTTTCCGCACTTATATTTTTATTTAGTTGCAGTACACTGCCAGAAAACAAATCTGGTTGTACAAATTCCAACGCCTGTAATTTTAATCCTGAAGCCAATGAAGATGACGGTAGTTGTACAACTTTAGATTGTATAGGTGAATGTGGAGGAACAGCGTATTTAGATAGTTGTGGAGATTGTGATTCTGACCCTGACAATGATTGTAATGATTGTGAAGAAATATTAGCCACATTTACAATTGAAAATATAGATTATGATTGTATAAATGGATTTTCAAAAGAGGGATATTATTGTAATGATTTAGAAATAATTAGGGAAATAATTACAAGCAACCCAAGTTCTATTCATTCTGGTATGGATGCTGATAGTAATAAAATTATTACTGCCTTAGAATATGGATATCAAAATTGGTCAGATAACGGTCGACTTTTAACCTTAGATTTAAATTATAATGAAAATGTTGTAGTTCCAGCATTTTGCAACTTCAAACTGAATATTTTACCCGAAAATATTGGCAATTTAGATTCTTTACAAAATTTGCAATTAAAAGATAATGAAATTTCAATTCTCCCGGAAAATATTGGCAATTTGAAGAATTTAGAAAGGTTCATTATGGAAAGTAATTTACTTACATTTTTACCTGAAAATTTTGGGAATATCACCAAATTGAAAATATTGCGTCTAAATGATAATAAATTAATGTCCATTCCAGAAAGTATTGGAAACTTGGTTGAATTGGAAGAGTTATGGTTACAAAATAATCAAATTATTTCATTGCCAAATGAGATTGGGAATTTAACCGATTTAACCAAATTGTTTATAAATGATAACTTGCTTGAATCTATACCAGAAACTATTGTGGATTTAGAAAACCTGATTTGGCTAAATATTGATAATAATTCATTATCAGAATTACCCGAAAGCTTTTGTTATATTTACTCAGAATTAGATATTTTTTCAATCAGTAATAATTTTATTTGTGATTCATATTCAATTCCCACTTGTTTAGGTGAATATTTGGGAGAGCAAATTTGTTCTTATTGTTTACCAAACGAGTTTCTTATTGAGGGATATTGTGCAGATACATCTGATTATAATATTCT
>JACNLQ010000058.1:0-65458 GCA_014381415.1 Fidelibacterota bacterium | reverse complement strand
TAAAAATTTTAAAATTAAATTCAAACTTACTGGAAGGACCAATTCCAGAAAATATAGGAGCACTTACAAAATTAGACTCCATTATGTTCAGCGATAATATGTTAAGTGGATCTATCCCAAATAGTATAGGGAGCATGACAAATATAAAATATTTATATTTTGATGAAAATTTATTGACAGGAACTATACCCGAAACTATTGGTGATTTGGGGAAAATAGTAAATTTATATTTAGATAATAATAAATTAACGGGTGAAATACCATCTAGTATAGGAAGTCTTCTTACTTTAAAAAGACTTTACTTGTATACTAATTTTCTTATGGGGGAAATTCCAGAAGAAATTTGCAATATTTATTCTTACAATCCAGATTTTCGAACCGTACTTGGTGCCAATAAACTATGCCCGCCCTATCCAGAATGCGTACCCCTAAATCATTTAGGAATTAAAGAAAATAATGAAATCAATCAGGATACAACTAATTGCAATGAATAAAAAAATCCTTTATTATTTATACAAAACTGTATTACATTTTATGATTAGTAATTAAAAGGAATAGGAGTAAGATGTATAAAATATTATTATTAGCAATTACAGTTGGAGGATTCGTATTTGCCGGTTCTTTGGAGAGTGCTTCCAAAACCGTTGAGAAATCTGATTCAGTTAAAAATCAATTTTGTCTGGCAGAAGATACCAGTAAAGATGATTATAAATTGGAACGCCGCAGGAGAGGTAGCAGAGGTGATAAAAAGCGCCGAAGAGGTGGCAACGGATTAAGATAATCTGACTTCAACAATTAAAAAAAAGTCCGGCAGTTGCCGGATTTTTTTTGCCCAATAAATTCTCTTTACAACAACAAACCTTGGTTTTTGAGTATTATTTAATCCTAACTCTCTAAAATATAATTCGCTATCTGTACCAAATCTAAAATATTTACTTCCCCATCCTGCGTATAATCGGCAGCACATTCAAAATCAGAGGTAGCAACTTCCAGAATGAGATTGGCAACTTGCACCAAGTCTAAAATGTTGATGTTACCGTCACCGGTAACATCACCCAGGTCAGCATCACATTCATTTTCACCCAATACTGAAAAACCATTGCGCATATTATTGCCTCTGAAAACATGCCAGTAGTTATCATTACTGCCGAATTCTTTAATGTCAATTACAGTTAGACTGTTGGCTGAACCGCCCATAATTTCCAAGTCCTCATCATTATCAATGTTTATAATCGAAGGTGAACCTTTAAAAGGTGAGCCATTGAGTATGGGGAAATAGGGATAGGGATTGCCATCTAAATAAAAGGCCCCCAATTCTCCGGTGTTTGTAGTAGCAACTACTTCAGCCACACCATCGCCATCCAAATCTGAAAAGACAACCGAGCCCTCAATATCACCGTTCATTATTACGGGCCAGCCAGTGAGGGGTATACCATTCATATCCAAACCATGAATATATCCAAAATTATTTCCAAAGAAAACAGCTGCTTCGCCGTTAATTTCCAGAAATGAAGGAGAGGATTGTATTTTATCCTCCGACATAAACGAAAATTGGAGGCTGCCATCACTATTCACAGCATAGAGATAATTGTCATTACTGCCAGCGAAAATTGTTTTCTCACCATTAATTTCTATAATGGATGGGGCAGTCTGAATTTTATCACCAGTAAGGAAAGGGAATCCCGTGGCAGTAGTACCATCATCCAAAATCAGGTATAAATTATCATTGTCAGTCCCAAGTACAATATCATCCCTGCCGTTATCGTTGAAGTCTGCCAGGGCAGGACCGGCTTTGGCTTTTTCATTTATTTCAATTGGAAATCCTAAAACATCACTGCCATCAATATTTATGGCAAAAAGTTTATTGTTGGATGAGTAACCCGAAAAGACAATTTCCAAGTCATCATCCTCATCCAGGTTTCCTATGGCAGGTGTGCCAATGAGATAAACTTCGGTTTCATAATCCAGTTTGAATCCATTGGTGTCAAAAATATAAAGATGTTTATTTTTGGAGACAACTACTACATCAACCATGCTGTCTCCATCCAGGTCAGCCCCAGCTGGTGATCCCCAAATCTGGCTTCCAGTATCGAATGGGAAATCACTGTTAATCTGCTCACTGCCATCCGCGTTGTAAATATGAATAACTCCATCATAATCCCCAAAAATGATTTCATTCAACCCGTCATTATCCAAGTCAATTACCAAGGGACTGGAACGGATTTCATTTGATTCAATGGGGAAACCAGCTTGATTTAATGAAACCTCAAGTTCAAAATAATATTCATCATAATAGCCAACAGATGTGCCTTCATCGTCAAATTCTGCATATAAATCCAGTATGAAAGTGGCAGGTAACAATTCACCAATATCATCCAAGGAAATGGTGGTTTCAATTTCCACTGTATTACCATTTTCTGGGAGGCTGCCAATATCAATTGTGGATGGAGAAAAATGAACCCAATCCAATTCAGATGATATCTCTGCCACAACATTTTCTGCATCGCTGGATCCGCTTTCCACATTGATAGACAAATGAATAGTTGCGGATTCGCCTGGGTTAAGCACTGCGTCATTATCATTATCATTGCTAATTCCAGAAACAATTGTCTGGATATAAATATTCCAATATTCAAATTCAATTATATCACCGGGTTCGCCAATATTCTGAATATTTAGGCCACCAGGTTGATCATTGCTAAGGAAACAGGAGGGATTGGTGGCATCGTTAAATTCAGATCGTCCGGTTTCTGCGCTGAAAATGGCATTATTCAAATTTCCATTAGCAGTAGTGGTTCCATTGGGGCGGTAAAGATAAAGTTCATCCGGGGGACCACCACCATTACCGTTTAGATTATCGTTAATTCGGTAAATCAGCATTCCTGAATAGCTATTAGGTGTGCTGGTTTCATAAATACCTTCCTTCTTACGGTATTCCAATATGAAAAATTCATTGTACGAATTGGGGGATTCTATTCGATAACAGCTGCTTTCCTGATATTGTAGGGGAAGTAGGGGATAAATCCCCATCTGGTTAATCTCAGGGCAATCTATCCAACCACCATATTTATGCTTCATCCAAGCACTCATATATACGGGGTAGTCTCCACCACCACCACCATCCATTACATCCCATCCTCCTGCGGCTGTAGGTGCACCTGTAGCCGTGTAATGGTACAGGTCAGGAGCTCCCATTGAATGAAAAAATTCATGGCAGAGTGTACCTACATTAAAATATCCCCCAGAAGAAAGGTTTAAATTGTAAGATTCTACAACGCTCCCATTAATATATACCGTATAACTGAATAAAGACCAACGGTGGGGCCAGAGCAGATCACTCCACCCATCAGGTGAACCGGAAATTTGGAAATTAACATTATCCACATAGCCGTCTCCATCGCCATCAACGTCCAGTTCCAGAGGCACTTCAGTATAAATAAATTCTATGGCATTTTTCAGCATGGTATGTTCACGATTGGTCTGATTGCTCTCATTGTAGCCATTAGGATTGGTCTGAGCATTATAGGGCTGATAATATGAGCGTGGATATTGATCCTGATAGGATAAATTGGTGGACATATCACAGATTGGAAAGTGGTGGGTATTTACTTCCACCTGAGAATAGGATACCTCGTCATAATAATGTTTCAATGAGGGTCCATCGGGTTTATTAAAGGGTTCGTCCATTATGGATCTGGGGGTTGCAAACTCATTTTCATCAGCAAATCGAATAAAAATATTGATATTATTAACAGTACCAAATGTGGGTGCGTCCCTTTCTCCATCCCTTGAATCAAATCGGCTGCGCTTCCGAAGATATTCTTCCCGGCTGATACGAACTTCCCTCAATATTCCTGAATTCTCTGGTAGGGGTAAATCTGCACGGAATTGGGAGGCTATTACCTCACCTGAAACAAATTGAGCATAATAGTAGTACCCATCGTCAGGACTTTGAATAACGGTATAGTTATTTTCATCGTGCAGGCGGACGTAGAATTCGTCCCCGGAAGATAGACCATCAAGGCTGGTGCCATCCGGCTGGTGGAGGGTGACAGGAATATTCTCTAAATAAGCACCGAAGCCTAAAGATATAGTTCCAATCAATAAAATATAAATTTTTTCGTACATATTCATAACTGTAAAAGCCTTTCAATTTAACACTATAATTTCCAATTTATGAAGCAATAACTGAGAGGAGGTTTCAAGACGTGACCTTTATCACATTTTTAATAAATTTGGGTAGAAAAATGTAAGCGGTTATTTATTCAATGATTTTAGTTGAATTGTAACATTTTGAAACAATTAGTTTATTCATATATAAAATTAGGTAAATTAGAGTTGAATTTAGATGCATATTCCACATACATTACCGGAGGATTAATTCATGACTTTTTTCAAATCGGTTTTTTATTTTATAATTTTAATGCTCCCCACCCAGTATTTATCAGCTTCAACCCAAGTTGATGTTTTATATTCCAGTGATGCAGATATAGCAGGTTTTCAATTTAATGTAGAAAATGCTGAATTGATATCAGCTTCTGGCGGTGATGCTGAAGCCAATGGATTTATGGTTTCTGCTGGAAATAATACGGTGCTTGGATTCAGTCTCACAGGGTCAGTCATTCCTGCTGGTAGCGGAATTCTCACCATCCTTGAAGTTGATAGTGACGGCGCTTGTATCAGTAATTTAATTTTAGCAGGACAAGATGGAGGCAATCTTGGTGGAGAAATTGTAGATTGCTTAAATATTAATTATACCGCCCCAATACCCGGCTGCACAGATGAGACGGCTTGTAATTATGATGAAAATGCCGAAGTTGATGATGGCACTTGTGAATTCCCTGAAGAAAATTATGACTGCGACGGCAACTGCTTGTTTTTTGATTGTCTGGGTAACTGTGGAGGTACTACAGTAATTGATGAATGTAATATTTGTGACGGACCCGGGATACCCGAAGGAGACTGTGACTGCAATGGCAATACGAATGATTGTTCCGGCGTATGTGGAGGAGATGCTACGGAAGATGAATGTGGTGTCTGTAATGGGGATGGTTTTTCCTGCGCCATATACAATGTAGACGTATTATTCAATAGCGATACCGATATTGCCGGTTTTCAATTTCATGTAGATAATGTGGTCTTGATTGGGGCTTCAGGCGGAGAGGCAGAAGCCAATGATTTTATGGTCTCAAGCGGAAATAATACTGTGCTTGGATTTAGTCTCACCGGTTCGGTTATCCCAGCCGGGAGTGGTGTGCTCACTACCCTTGAAGTACAGGGTCAGGGCGCTTGTATCAGTGAACTCATTTTAGCTGGACAGGACGGAGGCAACCTGGATGCAGATGTGGATTGCTTGTCTATTTCATATACAGCCCCTATTCCTGGTTGTACCAATGCAAATGCCTGTAATTATGATGAAAATGCCGGGGTTGATGACGGCTCCTGTGAATACCCCGAAGAATATTATGACTGTGATGGAAACTGCATTGCCGAAATAGACTGCACAGGTGAATGCGGCGGAAGTGCAGAAGTTGGCGAATGCGGTGTATGTGGTGGATCAGGGATTCCCACAGGAGAATGTGACTGCAATGGCAATGTAGATGACTGTGCCGGCGCATGTGGCGGAGATGCTGTTGAAGATGACTGCGGTGTCTGTAATGGTGATGGCACTTCCTGTCTGTTTGTTACTTTATCAATGGGTGCGGTTACTGAATCGTCCGTTGAAATTTGGCTGGATAATCCCCTGGAAGTGGCTGGGTTTCAATTTAATGTCAGCGGAATAAATATAACCGGTGCATCCGGTGGAAGTGCTGAAGAAAATGCATTTATGGTTTCAACCAGTTCAAATACGGTTCTGGGATTTTCACTTACCGGAGCGGTTATTCCAATTGGAAATGCTGTGCTCACTAATCTCTCTTTTGACAGTGTAAGCGGTGCTGATATTTGTTTATCAAATGCTGTCATTTCATCAACCACAGGTTCTGGATTAAATTATGAATTAAGCGCTTGCCTTAACCCATCTGATTATTTCAATGGCGGTTGCAGTGATGCAGAAGCTTGTAATTATGAATCTGATTTAGATTTTGATGATGGCTCCTGTACTTATCCCGAGGAAAATTTTGATTGTGATGGCAATTGCATACTGGAATACGACTGTGCCAATGTCTGCGGTGGTAGTTCAGAATTTGACGAATGTGGTGATTGCGGCGGTAGCGGACCTGCCGAAAATTTTGATTGCGATGGTAACTGTGTAGCAGAAATAGACTGTGCCGGCGAGTGCGGTGGTAATTTAGTATTGGATGAATGTGGTTTTTGCGGTGGTGATGGGAGTCTCTGTGACAATCCCCAAGCCACACTCAGTTTTGGAGATTTGGGCGGTGATGTTTTGCTTCAGGTGAGTTATATCGACCCTGTGAGTGAAATATGCATCGCGAATCCCGTTTTATCTGACCCTGATGGAAGTGCTGTGCAAGTTCTATTAGGTGCCTGCACTACTCTCAATGAGTCACCAGGGGTATTGGAGGTATATCTCAACTCTGCTGTGGATATTGCTGGGTTCCAGTTTAATATAACTGGAATGACAATTACAGGTGGAAGCGGTGGTATGGCGGAAAGCTCTGGTATGATGATATCTACCTCATCAAACACAGTATTGGGATTTTCATTTTCCGGAGACACTATGGGAGCCAACGGATCCGTAGGCTGTATGGATGAAAGCGCTTGTAATTACGATGCTGATGCAACTATTCCAGGGGGCTGTCAATATGAAGTGGATTGTGCCGGAACCTGCGGTGGTTTAGCGGTAGAAGATGAGTGTGGTATCTGTAATGGACCCGGAGCTGAAATTGAATGTTGGGATGGCGAAATGGTCTGTGATGCTGAAACCTGCAGTGAAGAACCAGTCTTTACCGATGTGGATTACCTCACCGATATTCAGCCTATTTTCAATGCCAACTGCACTGCTTATTGTCATTCTGGCGGGGGAGGATATACCGGCGGTCTGGATTTAACATCTTACGAAAATCTCATGGCAGGTGATAGTGATAATGGTCCCGTGGTAATTCCTGGTGATAGTGAAAATAGTATTCTGATACAGAAACTCAGTGATAATCCACCCTTTGGGAACCAGATGCCCGACGGCTATCCACCCTATCTTGATCCCTCCACCATAGCCTTGATTGCTGCCTGGATTGATGAAGGAGCTCTGCCCAGTGAAGAAGAAGAATATATTCCACCTCTGAATACTTTGGGAGTTATAGTTGGTGATGGCATAATTGAAGTATATTATAACAGCTTAGAAGCTATTGCGGGATTTCAATTTAGTGTAATGGGAGCTGAATTAACAGGAGCCAGCGGAGGTGCTGCCGAGGAAAATGGTTTTACGGTATCATTTAATGCCATTAATGTTCTTGGATTTTCACTTACCGAGTCAACAATCCCGGCAGGTTCAGGGGTATTAACCGTATTATCAGCAAATATTACCAGTACAGTTTCTCTCAATGGTATTGTTGTTGCAGGTCCCGGAAGTGTGGATCTTGGTTTTGGATTTGATGATGGCACTCCTTATATTATTTACGGCTGTACAGACCCCATTGCAGATAATTTCGATCCTTTTGCCACCGATGATGATGGCAGCTGTACCTATCCACCCTTGGGAGAATTAACCTTTGGCGCTATTGATTTTAGTGCGGGAACATTGGAAATCAATCTGGACTGTGAATATGCAGTGTCAAACTTCACTTTTGATCTCAGCGGATTAAACATCACTGGCGCATATGGCGGTTCCAGCGAGACCGCAGGAATTGAAATAGGAATTGATGGTACAACCATCTCAGGGAATTCAACCAGTGAGAATGTACCGGCTCACAGTGGACTGTTAATGGTGGTGACTTTTGATGGGTTTACTGAAGAAGATATATGTTTTTCCAACTCCAGCATTACCACCTATACCGGCATTGAATATGAAGCAATCCTAGATGATTGCCTGCCAGCTATAAACTGTGATGTTGAAGGGGTGGCCTGTGGCTGTACCATTGAGGCTGCTGATAATTATGACCCTTTTGCAATTTTACCCTGCAATGAGGATAATTCCTGTTGCGTATTTTCAGGACCATGTAGCCCTACTGATTCGGAATCCTGGTGTTATGATCCCGATGCCACAACGGATGATGGTAGTGGAATATTCATGTTTGAGTGCCGTGATGGAATGTTCATTTTCAGCAGCGCTGCCTGTAACGGGGTGGCAGACTGCCTGGATGGCTCAGACGAGACAGTCTGCTGGGGAGATTGGAATGATTTTGGTGATGAAGGATGTGGAGTCTTAGGATTGGAATCTGATTGTGATGGACTTTGTTTCCCATCGGATAATTTAAATTGGTTAGGTGACGGACTATGTGATGACGGCTCATGGCAATTGAATTTTAATTGTGAAGCGTATGATTATGATGGGGGAGACTGTATTACAACCATTGACTTGTCAATACCTTTAATTTCTGGCTGGAACTGGATTTCCTTTAATCTGAATCCAGAAGATGCCTCCTTAGGCAGCATTTTAGAGTATGTGGGAGAAAGTGCCACCTTTATTTCCAGTCAGTCATTCGGAACTGCGCAAAATTACGGTGATTATGGCTGGTACGGCGGTCTCACTGAATTGGATCCAACCCAAATGTATAAATTGCAAATGACCGCAGCAGCTGACTTGGTAATTACGGGCATGCCTGTTGATGTTACATCTACGTCTATCAGTCTCATAGCTGGTTGGAACTGGATTGGATATCTGCCTCAAAATGCAGGTGATCTCGGCGAAGCATTGGCAAGTGTGGGCGAACTGGCTACCTTTATTTCCAGTCAGTCATCCGGAACTGCGCAAAATTATGGGGACTATGGCTGGTATGGCGGACTGGCAACATTAGAACCGGGTAATGGTTACCTATTAGATATGAGTGCTCCCGGTGAACTTATTTATCCGGACTTCAATAGCCTTGCACGGTTGGATGCAAATAAGCAGGAAGTTATTCTTGCGGATAAAATATCTCACTGGGATTTCAACTATGCCGATTACCAGTATATTGGAACCATCACTGCCAGTATTGACAGCCGGGTAGATTTTGATGGAGATGTGGTTGGGGTATTTGTAGATGATGAGTGTAGAGGATTGGCTGAAAGAATGTACTTCCCCTTTGATGATCGCTATATGTATATCATCCAGGCTTACAGCAATCTGTCTGAAGGTGAAAAAATGACCTTCAAATACTATGATTCTGCCAGAGATGAAGTGATAGAATATAGAGAATCAATTTCCTTTAACAGCAATATGGTTGTAGGCGATGGATTTAATACTTTCAGTCTCAAAAGTGAGGTCGATGACCAATTGCAGCCCTTGGCATATGGCATCAGTGAAGCCTATCCCAATCCATTTAACCCGGTGACCAGCTTTAGTTATATTATTCCAGAAGATGGGATGGTACAAGTGGCTGTGTATGATGTGAGTGGTCGGATGGTGGCAGACCTTATAAATGGTTGGCATTCAGCTGGCAACTACCCTGTGGTCTGGGATGCAAATGAATTGTCTAGTGGAGTGTATTTGTTAAAAATGGTTGCAGGTGAATATACCAATAGACAGAAAGTGATGCTGATAAAATAATAAGTTTAACCCTCTCCTTCTAATTAATTAGAAGGAGAGTAATTAAATTTTAAATCCTCCAATCCTAGATGTACTCTGGTTTTGGAGGATTTTTATTTTATCTGCTAATAATTCCGTTTTTAATGAAAACGAAAAGTGTATAAATTTATGGCTTGATATTTGCCGTAAATAACGGTAATATGAAATAAAATTAATGGAGAAACAATGGCGGATGAAACCCCCAAAATAACGGAAAACAAAGAGGATGTGCTTGAAATATATCCAGTATTACCTCTACGAAATACCGTTTTATTCCCTCAACAGATAATCCCCATTTATGTAGGTAGGGAACAATCGTTAAAGTTGATTGCTGATCTACCTAAGGGTGGAAAGAAATATATTGTGGTTGTAGCTCAGAAAGATGGGTCTGTGGAAAATCCAAAGGCATCTGATTTATATGAATACGGCACCTTGGCTATGGTTATGAAAGTATTTGATATGCCAGATAAATCCAGGTCAGCCATTGTGCAGGGATTAGACCGAGTAAAGGTGAAACAATTTTTAGACCCTGACCCATATTATAAAGGATTGGTAGAAAAAGTTCGGGGTGTTGTAACTCCCTCAGCAGAAATAGAAGGAATCACAGTAAACCTTCAAGAAATATTTAAAAAGCTCATTGAAATTGCACCTTATCTCAGTGAAGAACAGTTCCACGTTTTAAGCAATATTCAAAATCCGGGTAAATTAGTAGATAAGGCGATTTCACTTATGAATATCTCTACTAATGAGAAGCAGGATATATTGGAAGAATTGGATATCAAAAAGCGATTGGAAAAATGTACCGTTCTCATTAACCGGGAAATTCATCGTATTGAGTTGGGTGATAAGATTCAGTCCGATGTGCAAGATGAAATTTCAAAATCACAGCGGGAATATTTTCTTCGGGAGCAAATGAAAGCCATCCAGAAAGAACTAGGTGAAGATACAGGCGGAGTGGAATTAGATGAACTGGATGAAAAAATCAAAGAAGCTAAAATGCCGGAAAAAGTGGAAAAGGTTGCCCGAAAAGAATTAATCCGTATGAAGAAAATTCCTGCCCAATCTCCTGAATATACAGTGGCACGTACCTATCTTGATTGGTTGGTTGAATTGCCTTGGGCTAAGGAATCAAAGGATAATGAAGATATTAATTTTGCCCAGGAAGTTTTAGATTCAGACCACTATGGTTTAGACAAAGTAAAAGAAAGAATTGTGGAGCATTTAGCCGTACGCAATTTAAAGAAATCCCGAGTGAAAAAAGGGGAAAGATTGAAAAGTCCTATTCTCTGTTTTGGGGGTCCTCCCGGTACTGGAAAAACTTCCATTGGAAAGTCTATTGCAAAATCGATGGGACGGGAATTTGTGCGAATTTCATTGGGTGGAGTCCGAGATGAAGCTGAAATTAGAGGCCACCGCAGAACCTATATTGGTGCGTTACCCGGCAGGATAATTGCCAGTCTGAAAAAAGCTGGTACAAATAATCCTATTTTCATGTTGGATGAAATTGATAAACTGGGGATGGATTTTCGTGGCGATCCATCTAGCGCTTTATTAGAGGTGCTGGACCCAGAACAGAATTTTTCCTTTAATGATCATTACCTTGAGGTAGATTTTGATCTGTCAAACATTATGTTTATTACTACCGCAAACCGAGTTGATAAAATCCCTGGACCATTAAGAGACAGGATGGAGGTATTGGAATTTTCTGGATATATTATGGAAGAAAAGCTCCAGATTGCAAAAGACCACCTTCTTCCCAAACAAATTAAAGAACATGGACTTCGCAAAAAGGAAATAAAATTCAGTGATGAATCTATTTGTCTGTTAGTTGAGTCCTATACCCGTGAAGCTGGTGTACGTAATTTAGAGCGGCAATTAGCAAATGTGTGCAGAAAGGCAGCTCGTGAAATTACTGATGGAAAACGGAAATCTATCAATGTTACCCCTGAAAAAGTGTATGATTACCTGGGACCAAAAAAATTCATTTCAGAAATCGCAGAACGAACCCATCAGCCAGGGATCGTGGTAGGTTTGGCGTGGACTGCTTTCGGTGGAGATATTCTATTTATTGAAGCCACTAAAATGCCGGGAAAAGGTGCCCTGAAACTTACAGGCAAGCTGGGCGATGTGATGAAGGAATCTGTACAGGCAGCTTATTCTTATGTCCGGGCAAATACCCATAAGCTGGGACTAGATCCTACCTTTTATAAAAAAATGGATATCCATGTGCATGTACCAGCAGGTGCAATCCCTAAAGATGGACCTTCAGCAGGAGTGGCAATGATTACGGCATTGGTGTCACTTTTAACCAATAAACCAGTGAAGGAAAGATTGGGCATGACAGGTGAAATTTCTCTAAGGGGGAATGTGCTTCCCATTGGTGGATTGAAGGAAAAATCTACAGCAGCACACCGTTCTGGCTTAACCCATATTTTGGCTCCGGCACAGAATGAAAAGGATTTGGTGGATATACCCAAAAAAGTATTGAAAGACTTAAAGATTTCATTTGTGAAAGATGTATCAGATGTGTTGAAATTAGCTCTTGGGATGGAAGGTAAAAAACCTCCTAAACCTCAGAAAACACAATCTGTGGTTACGGCAGAGGCCTAGTATGAAAGAATTCCTGAATTTCTCAGGGGAAAAATAATGGGCGGTCCCTCTACGTTACACTACGAGGGATAAATCCCTCTACACTTTGTTACGAGGGATAAATCTCTCTACACTTTGTTACGAGGGATAAATTATCTCCCGCCTACATTTCATTACGGCGGGCAAGCAGTTGGTTTTTACCCATCGTAAATGCCGGATTGCAGTGTAGATGGGCAGAGTTTCTGGTTTACACCCAGGCAATAAAATGGGCGGTTAACTCAGTTGGTTCAGAGTTCCTGGTTTACACCCAGGCGGTCGGGGGTTCGAGTCCCTCACCGCCCACACCTATACACTTCGTTAAGAGGTGCAGGCTCAAATCCCTTCTGAAACGGAGGGATTTTTGTTTTACCTGAAATCCTAAAAAGTGCTAAAATAGCCTGTTTTAAGCATACAATAGTCAGTATATAGTCTTATGGATTCTAACTAAATTGCAACCTATAGGGGGAAAAGTTGGGGTATATGTTGCATATAAAAGGCTTACACTCATTGTAAACTTTTTTAAACTAAGGTCATTTTGTTGATTTTTATGGAGATTCACCTTCAGAACAATTTATAGTATTCTGCTCACCTACATAAGTTTCAATGCAATCAGGGTAGGGTGGACAAAGCTTGTTGCTGTAAATATACGATTTTAAGGATGAACTACCTGTTGAATCCCAATCTAAATTTGAAAGGCTGCATATACTTTCAGGTATTTGTCCACCCAAATCATTATTGTGTAGCCAGATTGCATACAAACTCTCAAGTGAATCCAATTCACTTGGAATTTGTCCCGATAAGCCCTTACCCTTTGCATCCAGATAAACCAGATTCTCATTTTGCCAATATTGAGTTCCTAATTCCAGGGGGTCAATGGTGCCGCTGCTATCGGAATCCATGCTCATATCTAAACTGTCCGGAAGGGTAGCCATACTGCTATCAATAAAGGCTTGTAGCACAGTGAGATTACTTGTGTTATAGCAGAGGGAGTCCCCCTCAATAATGGAAACAGTTTCTGGGAGTTCATCACAGATAAGGGTGAATCCATCTTCACAATTGGTACATTCTGAAATATCCTGCACACCGGCATCTTCAATGCAGTTTGGGTAGCAGGGGCATAAATTATTATTAGTGAGAATAATTTCGTTTAAGTTGGAATTCTCCCTGCAAAAGTTATTTGGAACATCTCCAATTAATTGATTGCCGGAAATATTTAAATATTCCAAATTTGTCAAATCTCCAAGTGTCTCTGGAATTACTCCCGTAATATAATTTTGTTGTACATCTAAATATGCCAACGAATCCAGATCATCAATATTTTCAGGTAGGCTTCCAGATATGCTGCAATTATCTGCTTCCCAGTTACAAACCAGCTTTTTTAATCGGCCTGACTGCCAAGTTTGAATGCCCAACTCTAAAGGGTCAACAAATCCATTGGTATCCAAATCTAAATTTATATTAATGGAATCAGCATTACTAATTAGTTCGCTGAGAAATGTTAAATCGACTTTGGAATAGCAATATCCATTTATCATTTCTGCACCAGTTGAACACTCACAAGTTTGATACCCAAGTAATTCAGGTGAATCAATGCAGTATGGCTGTGATGCACAAAATAGATTATTTGAGATATCTAAATTAACAATTTCACAAAGGGTTTGGGGAATTGAGCCCGAAAAATTATTTGAATCAACTAAAAATGTATTTAATACTGAAAGTTCCCCAAGATTAATTGGAATTGATCCATCCAGGTTATTGCTTGATACATCCAATAAAATCAATTTTGATAAATTACCCAAGCTTTCAGGTATGCTGCCATTAAGCAAATTATCACTCAACACTAATTGAGTGAGATTGGTAAGTTTTCCAATACTTTCTGGTATTTCTCCACTTAGGTTATTAGATTTTAATCCCAATTGAGTTAATTCAGTGAGATTGCCAATTTCTTCTGGAATGGCACCACTTAATTCCATGTTATAAAGGTTTAATAGGGTAATGCGACCATCATCCCAAACGCAGATGGAATCAGGCAAATCTTCACAGTTCTTAACCTCAATAATACCTGTCCCCATTTTGACTAAAGTATGCAATACTGCGTTATCGTCATGAATTTCTACAGGTTCAGTGGTGCAGCCTGCCAATAGTAAAATGAATATGAGGTTTAATTTTTTCATAACAATAACTTAATTTATGATACTCTGAACATAGTCTGCGATAGCTAGGGATGAGGTGAGTCCGGGAGATTCAATGCCGATGAGATTTATAAAATTATTATATCCCTTATCCGATTCATTACAAATAATAAAGTCTTGCGCTGGTTCACCTGGTGCTTGAATTTTCGGCCGGATACCCGTGAAATCTTCAGATAAATTAGCCTCATCTAATTTGAGATAATGATTAATATGCTCTAAATAAAATGCTTTATTGGAATCATCCATATGGTAATCGATTTTATCCACATAATAAGCATTGGGACCAAAACTAATACTTCCATCTAAATGCAGAACAATATGAATGCCCAATGAAATGTCCGTGGGTAAAGGGTAAATCAGGGAGTTGATCTGATTTCGATATAAACTGGTTCGATAATATTCTCCTTTACAAATATGCAACTTATAATCGGTGATACCCAGCATTGATGAAATCTTATCGCACCATAACCCTGCAGAATTTATTACAATTGGGGATGTGGCTGAGTAGTCTAAATCATTAAATGAAACCGAATAGTTATCGTTTTTGCATTGAATTCCGGTTACTTCAGAATTATATACTACAACTCCATCTTGTGATTTGAGTTTATATTCCAGTTTTTGCATCACACCATGAGAGTCAATGATTCCCGCAGATGGTACCCAAAGAGCGCCTTCAGATTGAATATGCGGTTCACGCTTGTTCACTTCATTGGCTGATAATATTTCCAATCCAACAACGCCGTTTTGCTTGCCATTATGCATGAGTATTTCTAATCGTTGAAGTTCTTTCGTATCTGATATTACTACCAGTTTTCCACAAATTTTATGATTAATATTATTTGACTTTGCAAATTGAACTAACTTTTTATTTCCCTCGACACATAGCTTGGCTTTTAGAGAATCTCGATCATAATATATTCCCGAATGGATCACCTCACTATTACGGCTGGAGACATGTTTGCCATAGGAATTTTCCTTCTCAACCAATAATATTGAATCGAATTTCTCACGTAATTTGTCTGCCACTGCAAGACCTACAATCCCAGCCCCAATGATAATGGCATCAAAATTATAGCTGTCACTCATTTTTTATTTAGATATTCAGTGAGGCCTGTTTTTCCACCAGAAATAATGCTGTCCCCATCGCCAACCAATAAAGCATCAAAATCTAAATCCAATAAAACTTTTAGGCCTTCTTTAGCTAATTTCACATCCGCGTACATAGTCTTTGGCAGAAGACGTAATCTCCCAGGGGGATCACCAATTATGGCATCGCCTACAAATAAAATTTTACGATCTTTCCAAAAAAGTGCGGTTTCTCCTGGGGTCTTTTGTTGAGGTACTAGGACTGCTTTTAAAAATTCTACCAATAAATCACCATCACTGAATTCTGAACTAATTGGTATTTCAATTTTTGAAGCATCTAAATGATTTATATATAATTTAGAATTAAATATTTCCTGCAATTTAGATGCCTGTCGAATATGATGCTGATTGGTAATGAGTATATGTTGCACTCCCCCAAATTTCTGCATTGTTTCTATATTTTTATTGCTGGGTTCAGGAGGGTCAATTAATATATTTCCTTCGGAATTCACATTGTTATGAATGAACCAACCGTTAAAATTTATATTCTTTTCCTCTGAATAAACGGACCAAGTATAAATGTCGTCTAATATTTTTATCATTAGTTTATTGTCTCATTATTTTGGAATATTGGATTAATTACCCTCTAAATTTAATGAGAATTATTTATACCGAAAAAAAGAATATAACCAATAAAATTCACCAAATATCATCTAAGTGATTAAATGAGTTATTTGTAATTTTACTCATCCAAAAATTAATAAAAAGGAAAACCTATGGAATTAAAAGATAAACTGGATCTAATATGGAAATATTTACTGTTATTGGTATTGGTTGTGGGAATGTGTTCCCATCTTTGCCATAGAGGATGTGGAAAATATAGATGTGGAGGGAAGGGAACTAAAGCATGTTGGCGAACTCAACACAATTTTGATCCCCAAAGTGAAATACAAGATATACAAATCCAAATGGAAGTTGAAGGTAATGATACCCTCTTAAAGGTGGTTGTCAATGGGGTAGAACTTCCTGAAGATGAAGCAAATGCTATATTGAAGAAGAAAGAAGAGATTGGCATGAGGGGAATCGTTAAAAAGACTAAATAGATTAATGACAAATCTCATTCTTTTAAATTCTGGGTATTTCCTCGTCTTTTTAGCATTGGCAATCAGGGAAATACTGTGGCTACGAATTACTATTACTTTTGGTCAGTCTACATTGTTCACCTATTCCATGCTGAATGGGAATTATAATATTGCCTTCTGGAACTCTGTGTTTGTCATTGTTAATATTATTCAAATAATCATTATCTACAGGGAAAGGCAGCAGTTAGAAATACCTGAAGAAGTGCAGGATATTTATGAGTCTATTTTTCATTCCAATACCCATCGTCAATTCCTGTATTTTTGGGATCAGGGCAAAATTGGTTTTGTTAAAAAGAAAAAAATAATTAATGCTGGAGATATTCAAAAAGATCTAATGTTGGTATTAAATGGAACGGCAGAAGTTAAACGAGGTTCAACAATTATTGCCAAATTGGAGCGGGGTCAGTTCATTGCAGAAATTAGCTATATCACTGGCAAAAGCGCCTCTGCAGATGTGGTGGTTGATAAAAAATTATCCTATATGGTTTGGAATAGACAAATTTTAGATAATTTACGTAAAACCAAACCAGCCATTATGGAAAAACTGGACAGAATTCTTACCCTTGATATGGCAGATAAATTAACAAAATAAAAAAAGGAAATATATGAATAAAGTTGGCGAAATAATTGCTATTGGGGGCGGTGGATTTGGGCGAAATCCCAATAATCCAATTATTGAAAGATATATTGTGGATCAATCTGAAAAAGAAAAACCCAACGTCCTTTTTATTCCTACAGCTTCTGCGGAAAATCGCTTTTACACGGTGAGTTATTATACGGCGTTTACACAATTAAATTGTACCCCCGTGCACTTAGATTTTTTCGCACGAACCCCTCGTTTAGATTCCCTCATTAATAAACAAGATATCATTTATGTGGGTGGGGGAAATACCAAATCAATGCTGGCAGTCTGGCGAGAATGGAAACTTGACAAATTATTATTAAAGGCTTATAATCGGGGTGCCATTTTATGTGGCGTTAGTGCCGGTGCCATTTGCTGGTTTGAAAAAGGGGTGACAGATTCTTGGGCAAGTAACCTTAATGTAATGGACTGCATGGGCTTTGTGGAGGGCTGTTGCTGTCCACATTACGATGGTGAAAAAGATCGTCGTCCATCAGTGGCAAAATTTATCACAGACAAAAAAATTGACTCCTGTTTGGCAGCAGATGATGGCGCTGCTCTACATTATAAAAATGGAAAAATGCATACGGCAGTAACCTTTTATGAGGGTGCAGGAGCCTATAAGGTTTCAATGAAAAATGGAGAAGTCCATCATGAAAATATAAACAGTATTTATATTGGATAACTCATGAAAAAAACCATATCCATTGAAAATATACTTTTGGCAGGCAACGAATTAGCGGTAAAGTGGTCGGATGAGCAAGAATCATTTATTGATTTAAAATTATTACGAAACAACTGCCCATGTGCCTTTTGTTCAGGGGAAAAGGATGTGCTGGGAAATGTGTATAAAGGTCCTAAAAAAGAACTGGGTGGAATTGCGTATGAGGCTGTAAACTTTGAAAAAATCGGACATTATGCAGTACGCATTTTTTGGGGTGACCGCCATTCTGATGGACTCTATACTTATGAAATGCTGAGGAAACTAGGTTAACAAAAAAAATTCTGAACACTGAGCTTGTCGAAGTGTACTAGAATGAGGGATAAACATTGAAAAGAAAGTATGTATTTATTATCCCCTCACCTTAATCCTCTCCCCAAGGAGAGGAGAACTGCCAGTTGATGTGAGATTCAAGAAATCTCTTCTCCCTAAGTGAGAAATTGGATGACGGGTAAAAAGAGAAAAGATTATTATGAAAATTAAATTAAAAGCGGGAAAAAAATACAGCATCTGTAGCTGTGGACTCAGCCAAACATTGCCCTTTTGCGATAATGCTCATCGTGAGTTTAATTCCGCAAATAACACTGAATATAAGTCTTTAAAGATTACTCCCGATTCTGATACCATAATTGAAGTAACCTCCAACCGCTGGAAATCATTTGAGGGAAAATAAATATGGATATTTATCTATCAATTAATGTTTATGGAAAGGAACTGGAAACCTGTTGTGATAACCCTAAAACCGGGTTTTTCCGCAATGGGATGTGTGATACCTGCAAGGAGGATTTAGGGGTGCATACAGTCTGCATTTTAGCCACAGAAGATTTTTTAGTTTTCAGTAAATCGGTAGGAAATGACCTTTCCACTCCCATCCCAGAATATGATTTCCCCGGTGTGAAACCCGGCAACCGTTGGTGCCTCTGCGCTATGCGCTGGAAGGAAGCCTATGAGCAGGGAAAAGCCCCGCCTGTTTTTCTGGAGTCCACCCATGAAACCACATTGAAGCTGATTGATTTTAATATTCTGCAGCAATATGCGGTGAACTAAACTATGGGACCCATAGTTGAAAAAAACCGAACAATATTTTGGTTTTGAAATTATCTAAAATGAGTTAATAATGCAATTTGATGAGTTTATTAATTCTACAAAAGAGGATGCTCCGCCTCAAAGTTTATCTGAATCCCTGCAGGCCATGTGGCATGCCCAGAAAGGGGATTGGGAAACAGCCCACAATATTGCCCAGAATATCAAAACAGAATTTGGGTCATGGATTCATGCCTATCTGCACCGAGTTGAAGGTGATTTAAGCAATGCCGGCTATTGGTACAAGAGAGCAGGCAAGCCGAAATTTCAGGGATCAACTGAAGCTGAAGCTGATGAAATTATTAATTCCATTTTATAAATGAAAGCCCACTACCTAGGTCATATTGTTTTCTATATCAGGGATTTAGAAACCTCAGTATCTTTTTACGAAGAAATATTGGGCTGGAAACGAATAATCTCCAATATTCTGCCTTTCAAAGCTGCCACCCTTACCTCAGGAAACTTGTTTACCGAATTTAGATTTATGGTTAGACAGATTACCCCATATCTATTTCTAAGATATTACCCTTAATCCTCAGTTCGTATGTTTTGGTAAAGCGATCACCTAATGACAGGCATTTCCCATTGCGCATATCATAGACCCAGCCATGGAGGGGGCATTCCACCATGTACGATTTAACATTACCGTCAGCTAAGGGAAATCCCTGATGCAGACAGCCATTTTTCAGGGCGTAAAATGTGTCGTCATATTTAAAAAGTGCCACTGGGCGGTCTCCAATATGAATCTGCCATTTATTGCCTTCTGTATAGTCAGCAACAGGTCCAATCATTTGCCAATTACTCATTATGTGTCTCGTCAAAAATTCGGTCAATTCCTAGTGCCAAATTCACGCATTTGGTGGTAACCCCGCCCAAATCATGGGAGCTGATTGAAATATCAACTTTGCACCAGCCAATTATAATATCCGGGTGATGATTTTGGGCTTCTGCTAAAACAGCGATTTTTTGAACAAATTCCATTCCGGCCATATAAGTATCAAAAGAATATGACTTTGAGATTTTCTTTTCTGCATACTTCCAGCCTTTTGGATAAAGAGATTTATTTATTTCATCAGGTGATAATAACATGAAATACCATTTTGGAAATTATTCAGTTACAACTGGTTTGTATGGTTATGGCATGAATCTCATTGCCGATTTCGTTTTTTAAAACAGCATGTATCATACGGTGCTGCTCCACAGTTGATTTACCTTCAAACCCAGAAAAAATAATGGTGGTTTTTAAATGCATTCCTCGTGCATTATGACCAATATGTTGAGATGAAGTATTCTCTAAAGTCACCTCTCCCCCGGGAAAATTATCCTTCAATTTTTGTAAAATGGTATCAAAAGTATTCATAATTTTATTCCTATTATTTAGGGGTGAAATTTAATTATTTACCCTTTAAAGGAACTATCTTTTCCAAATATAATCAATTCAGGAGAATGAAAAATGAGCAAAATACTGATTTACCATAATCCCCGCTGAGGAAAGAGCAGAGAATCCGTGCAGATTCTAAATGATTTAGCTGTGGACTATGACATTGTGGAATACTTAAATAATCCACCATCAGCCGGTGAATTACAGTCCTTGGCAGCTAAAATGGGAGTTAAAGCTCGAGACTTTACCCGAACAAAAGAGGCAGTATTTAAAGAACTCAAATTACAAACCCACTTGGATGAGGACAAAATTATGTTTCAGAAAATGTCTGAAAACCCCAAACTGATTGAACGCCCCATAGTTGTAAAAGGGGATAGGGCAGTGTTGGGCAGACCTCCGGAGAAAGTGAGGGCGTTTTTGGAGGGTTAGAATTTCCCTAATTAAGAGCAATATTCAATATGCTCCTTAATAATTCCCTTATTTTTTGTTGCAAGTCCAATTCATAGATGTCGTAAATATACGTGTCGTATTAATACGACACGAGTGTACAATCGTAAATATTCCTTTGATAATCATTTCATGAAACAACTCCACACCTAATCCTCATTTCCCCATTTTTTAAACAATAAGACAACATTTGTACCAGACATATATTGTACTATATAATAATTCTTTCGAAGAAAAATGATTGGCGCAAAAATAAACATAGCACGAGTGCTTCGGGATTTAAAAGAACAAGGGGTGATCCAGAAATATGGTAGTCAATTCCAATTTATAGATCCCTTATTTGCATATTGGATTAAAGAAAATATCTAATATTTATAATAAGACAAATATTGTACCAGACAAATAGTGTACTAACATTAATCCGTCACCTATGTATTGATTCTACAATTCAAAATTCAAAATTCCTGTTTCCCTTCTCCTTTCTCCTTTCTCCCTTCTCCCTTCTCCCTTCTCCTTTTTCTAAAATTTCTGTGCCCTTCATCACAAAAAATCGTACAGCAAATCCTCGTGCTTTAATCCTACCCTGAATCTGTTGTAAATTCCCTGCTGTTAAAAGAGGGAAGAAGGATTTATATTACGAAATATATTACAATTATAGTATTTTATACACTTACATTTGGTAAGGCGGATGGAATGCCTGTTACCAAACCAATCACCAGCAATTGGCAAGCTGACCCCTTGTCCCAAACCTCTGACTTCTTTTCAAATAGGGAATGTAGTGAGTCAGATTTCAACAATATTGACTCCTGTTTTAACGCTGGTCCCAGTAATTACTCTGCAACCCGGAGCAATATTGATCTCGCAAACCAAACCAATATCCGCTTCGATTGGTATCAATGTACAAGCGGTGGATTATTTAAATTATTTGCCTGGAAAGACGATGGTGATATGCCGGGTGAGGTTATATTTTCAGAATTTCAACTTACCGACAACAGCGCTGGTTGGAATAACACTATTTTATCTACATCAGACTTTTCTGCCACAGAAAATCTCTGGGTGGGCATAAGGGAATATACGGCAACCCAGGCTATTGGAATTGATACGGAAAATGAGGGTTGCTCTATGGTAGATTGGGGAAATGGCTGGGAAGAACTTGAAGGGGGAAATTTAGCCTATCGTTTAACCAATTGTTTAGATGATAATCCTGCCGGATGTTTTCAGACAGGATGCCCGGAAGACTATGTGTGTATAGATGACTGGGAGAATAATTGTGTATCTTCTCATTGTGATTGTGATGAAGCTTCCGGCGGCTGGGTCTGTGATGGGGACTGTAACGGTGGCACTTGTTTCCTGGCAGGCTGTATGGACTCCAACGCATGTAATTTTAATCCCGATGCGTTGGTAGATGATGGCAGTTGTGCCTATGAATTAGACTGTGCCGGTATTTGTGGTGGAGATGCTGTTGAAGATATCTGTGGTATATGCGGTGGAAATACGAACATTGAAGAAGAATGTGCCCAGTATTACTGCAATTTGGAGATGGCATCCTACCTTACTTTTGGGCAGGGAACATCAGACATTACTGGTTTTTATCAGGATGGCAGAGAGTTTGCTGTTGTGGGTTTGATTCAAGATGATGCCGCAGCATTTGTGGATATCACCGATCCTTTTAACCCCTTTGAGGTGGGGCGTATTGGGGGGACTCCAAGCATATGGCGGGATCTCAAATACTGGAACCGTCATGTCTATATTGGAACAGAAGCAGAGGATGGTGTAAAGGTGGTGAGTGTAGATGACCCAGATAACCCCACTCTTGTCAATATCATCACTGATTTTACCAGTAGCCATAATATTCATATTGATGCAGATGGATACCTTTATGTAATAGGAGCGGCTGATCATGATGTGTGGATTTATGATTTAAATATACCTGCAACTCCTGAACTGGTAGGAACCTGGGTTGGGGAATATCTACATGATATTGAGGTGTACAACAATAAATTATATGGTGCCGGCATTTACACGGGTTTCTTTTACATTATTGATGTGAGTGATAAAACAAATCCCACAACTATTCTCAGTCATTATACTGGACTTGATGGCATCAGTACCCATGATTGTGCCGTAACAGAAGATGAACAGATTCTTATTACAGCTGATGAAACCTCCGGAGGACATATCAAAATATGGGATATATCTGACTATGATAATATCAATCTGCTATCTGAATATATGACCCATCCGGAGCATTCGGTACACAATGTATATGTACGCCCTGGTACGAATTTGGTGATTATGTCTTATTATGTTGATGGTACCCGAGTGTTGGATATTTCTGACCCTGCAAACCCTGTGGAAGTGGGCTATTTTGATACCTCAGATTTAACCGGATTATACGATGGAAATTGGGGGACATATGCATATCTACCTAGTGGGTATATAATTTCCAGCGACAGAAACAATGGCTTATTTATTTTTGAATCCCCTCTCACAAATTCAACAATGGAATGGAGCGACTGCAGCATCAATCAGGGTGATGTGAATTATGATGGTGATCTGAATATACTGGATATTGTAAACGTGGTAAATTATATTCTGGGTACTTACGATTTCACTGATATGCAGTATTCCATTGCTGATATGAATCTAGATGGGGTGATTGATATTCTGGATATAATTTTACTGGCAAATGCCATTTTAGAATAACCTTAATCCACCACGAATTTCACGAATAAACACAGAAGGTTTAATACCTGATTAAAATAATTGATACACAGGTAAACTGTGAAAATTCAGGTAATAAACTAAAAGAATCACTTCCGTTGAAATAACACTATACGAAGAGGTAAATTAACTCCCTTTTCACATGAGCAAATTTCAGAAAAATATAATAATAACCAGTATTGGGCATTTTTTGGTTCATGCCATGACCATGATTCTGCCGGCAATCCTGGTAATTTTAGAAAGCGAATTTTCCGTTTCACTCATTTCTTTAGGGAAACTGGTAACTATTCAAATTTTATTTTTAGGGCTCGGTGGATTTCCTGCTGGTATTTTAGCGGATAGATTTGGGTCACGAGCCGTGCTCATAACATATTTTATTGGGCTGATGATTTCTTCAGTCTGGCTCTATTTTTCTACAACATTTACCATGGCTGCCATTGGCTTGGGATTTTTGGGGCTGGTAACCGGTTTATACCATCCTGCAGGATTAAAAATGGTAAGCCATTCACCAAATGTTTCCCGCTATATGTCCTACCATGGCGTTTCTGGTAGTCTGGGTTTGGCTGCTGGACCTATTTACGGTGGTTGGATGGCAAGTTGGATGGGGTGGCGAACTGCCTATCTTATTCCCGGCAGTTTAGCCTTTTTGGGATTAATATTTCTTTTAGTATATCATCATGAGTCTGCCCCGAGACCAAAAGAAATTAAACTTAACTTCAAAGTTACCAAGGTACATCTCACCATATTCACAGTGGCATCTTTTTGGGGTCTAGCACACCATGGATTGTTTAATTTCCTTCCCTATTATTTTACTGAATCTGTGCAAACAGGTTTTGGTGCTGTGGTAGGCAGCGGATTGTTAACAGGATTTGTTCTTTTATTGGGAATATTTGGCCAATTGCTTGGTGGACGTCTTGGTGAACGCTTTCACCGAAAAAATCTATACATTTGGGTGGTTGCCCTCAACATTCCTTTTTTAGTTATGATGGCATTTTATCAGGGGTGGTATCTTGTGGGTATTACCGGTATCTTAGGTGCTGTAAATTTTATGTTTCAACCGGTGAACAATAGTCTTTTAGCAGATGTTACTCCTCATAATCAAAGGGGTGTTATTTATGGATTTTCAGCAGGCATCAGTTTTGGTGTTGGCTCCCTTGCTGGCATCATTGGCGGATACCTAGGTGAAATGGTTTCCATTAATTATATTTTCCCAAGTATGGCTTTATTTATATTACCAGCAGTATTATTTGCAATTTTATTGAAAAAACTTGTGTAATTACGTTACATTTAACACTCTTATTCCGACGAAAATTTACTATATAAACACTTAATTGGAGAAATGTCATGACCCTGAAAGAAAAATGTGCTGTTTTAGAAGATAGAGTTAAACGTTTACAAGAAATAGGTCTTGCTTTATCTACCGAAGATAATATAAATGTCATCTTTGAGCTTATTATGGGGGAAGCAAAAAATATAACCAACGCTGATGGTCGAACTTTATATATGATTAGTGATGATGGTAAAACTATGAAATTTGAGATCATGGCTACAGAATCTATGAATTTTGCCCAGGGTGGAACTACGGGAGTTGAAATTACAATTCCTCCCATGCAGCTTTTTGATGAGGAAGGGAATCCAAATCATTCAAGTATCGTAGCATATTCTGCAAATACAGGCAAAACCGTCAATATTAAAGATGCCTATAAAGAAAAGGGTTTTGATTTTACCGGTGCAAAAACTTTTGATAAAAATACAGGATATCGAACTACATCAGTGCTTTCTGTACCGCTTAAGAATCATGAAAATGATATTGTAGGAGTCATGCAGCTTATTAATGCTAAAGATCCCAAGAGTGGTAAGACTATTTCTTTTTCAGATGATATGCAACAACAGATTGAATCTTTAGCATCTCAGGGTGCTGTGGCTCTCACAAATAAAAGGCTGGTTGCTGAACTAAAAAAACTGTTTGAGTCATTTATTCAATTAATTGCAACTGCCATTGATAAAAAATCTCCATATACAGGAGGGCATTGCGAAAGAGTACCTGAAATTACCATGCTACTTGCTGATGCAGTAGAGAAGACTACAGAAGGTAAGTATGCAGATTTTAAAATGACAGAAGATGAACGGTATGAACTTTATCTTGCCGGTTGGTTGCATGACTGCGGCAAAGTAGCTACACCTCCTCATGTGGTGGATAAAGGAATGAAACTGGAAACAATTACAGATAGAATTGAAGTGATGGATACTCGTTTTGAAGTCTTAAAGCGAGATGCCGAAATTTCAATGCTGAAAAAGCAAATTACCTTAATGAAAAAGGGTTCTGCAAATGGTGAAATAAAAGCTTTAGAGGAGGATTTGACAGCACGAATTGGAGAGTTAGGATTAGATCAAACATTCATCCAAAAAACCAATCGTGGTGGTGAATTTATGGAAGAAGAAGATCAAAAAAGAGTGGCGGATATAGGAAATTATAAATGGATCCTTGAGGGAGAGGAAACTAACTTTTTTGATGAAAAAGACGTACGCAATCTGCAGATACCCAAGGGAACATTATTACCGGAAGAACGGGAAATTATAAATGACCATATTGTTATAACGATTGATATGTTGAATAAACTCCCCTATCCAAAAAATCTGCGTAAAATTCCTGAATTTGCTGGGGGTCACCATGAAAAGCTGGATGGTACGGGGTATCCAAAGGGGTTGAAAGATGAGGAAATGAGTGTCCAGGCAAAAATGATGGCCATTGCTGATATTTATGAAGCATTGACTGCTGCTGATAGGCCCTATAAAGATGGTAAAAAACTATCTCAAGCTATGAGAATAATGGGTTTTATGAAAAAAGATCATGAGATAGATGAAGAACTTTTTGCGATCTTCGTAAAGCAAGGTGTTTATAAGCAATATGCTGAAAAATACCTAGGAGAAGATCAGTTAGATGAGATTGATGAAGAAGCTGTTCTTGCATGAATAATAAGCCACTTATAACAATGAGTCGGGTTGAAATGAAAGAGCATATTTTCCAACTACAGGAGTTCATCGAAAATGAGCAAAAAGCTGGGAAAGACGTAGATACTATCCTGGATGAAACCGATATTTTTGATGAGTTCGAAGAGGTACTCCCGGATGACGAATTTCCTATTTTTGTCATCACTATCTTAAATGGATTTCAATCTGAACTCCTCATCGACAAATTACTGGATGTCATTGACAAATGTAAAAATGAAAAGTAGTGCAATAGTTATTAGGAAAGGGGTAATTGGTTGAGTCGTGCAAATCAGGTCCGGGCGGCTTTTCGGGAAATCCCCTCAGTAGATGAAATTCTCTCCCAATTCAGCCATGTATTAAGTACAGCGCCATACCCACTATATCTAAAAACAATTAGATCTGTATTAAATGATGTACGCAAGGATATACAGAATTCAAGCCCCATAAAGGATATTTCCACCTATACTTTAGGTAAAGTTGAGCAGGCATTGAACACGGTGTCAACTTTGAATTTACAACAGGTAATAAATGGTACAGGAATTATTCTGCATACCGGATTAGGTAGGGCTCCACTATCCACAAAACTGGTAGGAGATGCCTTAAAAAATGTGGTTCCCTATTCAAATTTAGAATTGGATTTAACTAAAGGGAAACGGGGAGAGAGAACGCAGCATGTGGAAAGTTATATCAACTCCCTCACCGGCTCTGAAGCAGCATTGGTTGTGAATAATAATGCGGCAGCAGTACTGATCATGCTGAATTCTTTGGCTGAGGGCAAGGAAGTAATCATCAGCCGGGGGGAGCAAGTGGAAATCGGGGGCTCCTTTCGAATCCCTGATGTAATAAAAAAATCCGGTTGCAATATGGTTGAGGTGGGAACCACCAATAAAACCCATTTGCAGGATTATGAAAATGCAATCACATCCAATACGGGTGCAATTCTGGTGGCTCATACCAGTAATTTTAAAGTGATGGGATTTACTAAAACAGTTGAAATGGTAGAGCTTAGTGCATTAGCCAAAAGGAAGAAAATTCCACTCATTTTAGATTTAGGAAGTGGAGCAATTGCAGATTTTCATAAATTAGGATTACCTTATGAATCCATGGTACAGAGCTATTTAAAATCTGGTGCCAGTGTTGTATCTTTCAGTGGGGATAAATTATTAGGGGGTCCTCAGGCAGGAATCATCTGTGGTAAGAAAACCCTCATTCGAAAAATTCATAAGAATCCCATATACCGGGCATTGCGATGTGACAAGTTTACCTTTGCCATTTTGGAAGCAACGCTTCGCACTTACCTAACTCCAACTGATGTACAAAAAGAGAATTTAACAATGACACTTTTTAACCGGAGCCAAGCTGAACTTTTTAAAATTGGTAAAAAAATAGTAAAAAAGATACCAGTTAAGACTGTTAAAAAATTCGGGGTGGAGATTAAAAAAACCGAAGTGGAAGCCGGTAGTGGTTCCCTCCCTTTGGAAAAGTTTCCCAGTGTGGCCATAGTTTTCAAAGGAAAAATAAAGGCTTCTGAGCTCAGCAGAAATTTTCGATCTGCTCCGAATGCTGTGTTGGGATATATTACAGGCAACCGTTTTCATATTGATTTAAAGGCCATTCCCGTCTCACAAGAAAAACAGTTGTTTTCTTCCCTTAATAGCGTCCTCCAATGAAGCAAACTGTCATCGGACTTTCCGGTCATATAGACCATGGTAAAACTGCATTGGTGAAAGCACTTACGGGTGTCAATACAGATAACCTCACCGAAGAACAAAAACGGGGAATGACAATTGATATTGGCTTTGCATTCTTAGATAATAATATTACTCTCATTGATGTCCCTGGCCATGAAAAATTTGTAAAAAATATGATGGCAGGAGTATCGGCTGTGGATGTTGCTCTACTTGTAGTTGCGGCTGATGATGGTGTAATGCCCCAGACACGGGAACATTTTGAAATTCTTAATTTGCTTGACATTCCATTGGGAGTAGTTGTCATTAACAAAATTGATTTGGCTGATAATGACTGGCTGGAATTGGTAGAGTTGGATATAGGTGAACTGCTTCAAGGGTCATTTATGGAGGATGCTCCCATATTAAAAGTATCTGCAGAAACTGGTGAAGGAGTAGATCAATTAAAAACCACTTTGTTGGATTTATGTAATAAAGTTCCTGAAAAATATGATAGAGGTATATTCAGGCTCCATGTTGATCGAGTATTCAGTATGAAAGGATATGGAACCGTGGTAACTGGAACTGTAAATTCTGGAAGTTTGAAAATTGGAGATACAGTAGAATTGCTACCAGGATCGGTGAAATCCAGAGTAAGAGGGTTGCAATCTCATGGAAAGGAGGTACAGCAGGTAGAAACTGGTGACCGGGCAGCCATAAATCTTCAGGGATTAGAAATTATACAGGTAGAAAGAGGCAGTCAAATTGCTGAAATTGGTTATCTCCAATCTATTAACCAGATGGGTGTCACTTTACAGCTTTTAGATTCGGCACAAAAACCAATTACACAAAACCAGAGAATCCGCATTCATTTAGGAACACAAGAGGTTATGGCACGAGTAGCACTAACTGGTGGGAAAACTCTTCAGCCGGGAGATGAATGTCCTGCCCTGCTGCGCCTTGAACAACCCATGGTGGCAGCCAGGGGTGATAAATTTATAATTAGAAGTTTTTCTCCTGTTATCACCATTGGGGGTGGGATAGTGATGGAAGTATTGATTGAAGAGAAATGGAAGATAGTTAAGGAAAAATTGCAGAATTTATATGACAGTCCAAAATCGGATCATCTCATTCACCTTGTGCAAGGGGAAGGCTCAAAACCCATTACGCCAGAGAAACTACAATATCGATTAGGGATATCCAAAGAGCAAATCCGTGAATTAGTTGAGGAGACGAAAGAATTATTCTGGCTCACCCATAAACAGGGGAAATGGCTGCTCACACAGAATCAATGGAAGAACTTAAAAAATAGTATTCAAGAATTTCTAAGACAATATCATAAAATACATCCAATGAATGCAGGGGCTCAAAAGGAGGAAGTCCGCCAAAACCTTGGTTGTGAGAATTTAATTTTAGAAGCGCTACTGCAATCAATGTTGGATGAAAAGTCTATTTCTCAAAAGGGTGAATTATATTTGGACTCTGAATTTTCCATTACTCTAAATAGCGATGATGACTCCCTGCAAAATAACATTTTAAATCAATTAGATCAGGAAGGTTTTACGTCTTCAACAATTGCACAATTATCGGTGAAAACGGGAAATACCAAAGAAAAGCTCATGCAGGTACTAAGTGTGGCTGAACAGCAGGGGAAATTATTACGGATTGATGGAAACCTCATGTTTACCCAGAAAAATTTTACTATGCTGAAAGAGAAGGTTAACAATTTTTTTTCAAATAATCCGGAAATGACAGTGTCCGAATTTAAGGAACTTGCAAAAACTTCTCGAAAATATGCGGTACCCCTGTTAGAGTATTTTGATAAAAAAAAGATCACTTATAGGGAAGGAAATACCCGCAAATTGGTGAGATGAAAAATAAAAATACCACTCCGGTAATGAAGCAATTTTGGGCAGCGAAGAAAGCTCACCCTGATTCAATTATGCTGTTTAGGATGGGAGATTTCTATGAAACCTTTGATGAGGATGCTGTTTTGACATCTGAAATTTTGGGAATTGCTCTCACAAAACGTGCCAATGGAGCTGCCTCAACTGTACCCTTAGCTGGATTTCCGTACCATTCTTTGGATCAACATTTACATAAACTTTTGAAAGCTGGGCATCGGGTAGCAATATGTGAACAGGTTGAAGACCCTAAATTGGCAAAGGGGATTGTAAAGCGAGATGTGGTAGAAGTTCTATCGCCGGGAACAGCACTATCTGATAAATTTTTGGATCAAAATGAAAATAACTACTTATGTGCAGTAGTATTGGATAAAAGAGGATGTGGCATTTCCATTTTAGACCATTCTACCGGGGAATTTTATACCTGTACCCGAAAACATAGAGATCTGCTTTCTCTGTTAAAGAAATACCATGTTTCTGA
Organism: Fidelibacterota bacterium; assembly: GCA_014381415.1. GTDB lineage: Bacteria > Fidelibacterota > Marinisomatia > SCGC-AAA003-L08 > D37C17 > D37C17. The sequence continues at coordinate 34,728 of JACNLQ010000058.1, read as the reverse complement.
AGTTATTATTTCAGAGGATCAGGAGGATGACTTTCGAACTTTGACTCGAGGGGAAGAGATATTCACTACCACAATTCCAAACTGGTGCATAAATTTTGATACTGCTTATGAATGTCTTACAGAGTATTTTAATGTATCATCCTTAAAGGGGTTTGGAATTGAAGATGACCCTTTATCCATCACCTCTGCCGGCTGCGCTCTGTATTATGTTGACAAGAATTTTCAAGGTAGGATTAAACATATTCAGTCACTTTCCATTCTGCAGCAAGCAGGAAAAATGAGTTTGGATGCATTTACTATTCGCAATCTTGAGATATTTAAATCATTATCCACGCAGGGCATTCACGGAACTTTAGTAGGCACAATAGATCAAACCATCACTGGTTCAGGAAGTAGGTTATTAAAAAACTGGTTGCGGCAACCGCTCACTGATCCAAATAAAATTAATGAACGCTTAGACAGAATATCTGAGTTTATTAATTCTCCGGACCTGCTTGAATCCATGCAAAATATTTTAAGGGAAACATCTGATTTAGAGCGTATCATTGCCAAGATTGCCAGTGGGAAAGCGAATCCCAGAGATTTATTAAACGCTGGAAATACACTGGCTAAAATTCCCACCATTACAAAACTGGTGAATAAGGGGAATCCGGTTTTGAAGAAACTGGTGAAGCAATGGGAAAAAACTGATAATATTTCGGAACAAATTTTAGATCAAATAAAAGCAGATCCTCCTGCCGTCACTAAAAAAGGTGGATATATACAAACAGGAATTTCTCCTGAATTAGATGAGTTGCGCCATCTGTCCGCAAATGCCAGCCAATGGATGGCGGATATGCAAAAAGAGGAAAAGGAAAAAAATAATATTCCCAGTTTGAAAGTAGGGTATAATAGAGTATTTGGTTACTATATTGAGGTTACCAAAACTCATGTTGAAAAAGTACCTGAACATTATATCCGCAAACAAACCCTTACCAATTCAGAGCGGTATTTTACAGAAGAATTAAAAGAATATGAAGTAAAAATTCTTTCTGCAGAGGAGAAAATTGTTTCTTTAGAACTGGGTATTTTTGAATTACTACAGCAAGAGATATTGAAGTATGCAAAATCCATTCAGAATAATGCAAAAGTGTTGGCTCGATTAGATGTTGCTTCCGGGTTAAGTCAATTAGCAATTAGTAGAAAATATTGTCGACCGCAAATTGATGAATCATCTTGCCTCAATATTCATAGTGGTAGGCATCCTGTGGTAGAAGATTTACTGCCAATGGGTGAAGATTTTATACCTAATGATCTTGATCTTGATAATAACAAAACTCAAATAGCCATAATTACCGGACCGAATATGGCTGGAAAAAGTACTTATCTCAGGCAGGTTGGGTTGATTACAATATTAGCTCAATTGGGGAGTTATATCCCAGCTGCTTCTGCTCGAATTGGCGTTATTGATAAACTATTTACCCGGGTAGGGGCAAGTGATAATCTGGCCGGGGGAGAATCAACCTTTCTGGTAGAAATGAATGAGACAGCTAATATATTGAATAATGCCACAGATAAAAGTCTGATTTTATTAGATGAAATTGGTCGAGGAACATCTACCTATGATGGACTTTCGCTGGCATGGGCAGTAACTGAATATTTACACAGCCATAAAGATGTACAAGCTAAAACCCTGTTTGCCACTCATTATCATGAATTGGTTACACTGGCAGATCAGTTACCCCGAGCCGTAAATTTGAATGTTGCTGTAAAAGAGTTTGGGGACAAAATTATATTTTTAAAGAAAATTATTTCTGGTGGTGCTGATAAAAGCTATGGAGTTCATGTTGCTGAAATGGCAGGACTTCCACGAGTTGTAATTCAGCGAGCAAAGGAATTGCTCCACAAACACTGCAATACAGATAATGGCTATACCCCTAAAGTGAATTTAGATTTGAGACCTCAGATGGATTTGTTCTCAGAAAAAGAACAGGCATTAAAGAAAGAACTGGGTGCGTTAAATGTAAATGAAATGACACCACTGGATGCATTGTCTAAATTGGATGAGTTGAAAAAGAAACATGGTTGTTAAGATAATTCTATTCTCCATATTAACCAATGTTATGGTAGCAGAAATGGTTCAATATGGTGGGGAAATATTTAAAGATGGCCAAGATGCCCGGAATGCAGGTATGGGAGGATATAGTATCTCAATAGCTGGTGGACGAAATCCAGCAATGCTAATTCATACTAAAGAATCCTCTGTCCATTTTTCCAATAAAGAAAAATTTGGAGGATTAGCACGTGTAACTTCAGTTTCCTATGTGCATTATGGAAAAAATGATAAAATCCAATCTCCAATTCATGTTAGCATCATAAATAGAAGTGTTGAAAATATTTCTGATACACGGACAGCGTGGTTCGATGATGGCAACTCAACTCCTGAGCTTGGAGAGATTAATTATTTTAATATAAAGGAAATTACACAGAATGAATTTGGAGTAAAAATTGCATTTTTCCGTAGATATAATTCTTTTGTACTTGGAACGTGTCTAAAACCAACTTATACCAGTTTGGCGGATTATAGTGCATGGGGAATTTCCGGAGATATCGCTGCGTTAGTCCAACTGTTCGAAAAGAAAATGGATATCACTCTCCGGATCGAGGATATTATTGGTGTAAATAAATGGAGTACAGGGAAAAATGAAACCATTGTTCCGCTGATAATTGGAGGGGGACAATTCCAGTTTCATTCGCTGTTGCTGGGTTTTGAAATAGGCTCCGAGATTATGGGGAATACTTTGTTAAATTACAATGCTGGTTTCGAATTTCACCAAGAAGATGAAATTGTAATATTCCGAGGGGGAATTTCACATAACCAACTCTTTAGTGCAGGGATTGGTTTGAATTTTAATATGGTTCAATTTGATTATGCCTATTTACATCCATATGACCGCAATCCATTTGAACCCACTCAAATTATATCCGTGGGAATAATCCTTGAAAAGTTTGACTGGATAAAGGGTAAAATAACCCCTTAAATTCTTTGCGTTTAACTATAAAAAGTATTAGTATATAAATCTTGGAATTTTAATGAATAACCCCAAATATAAAAGAGGAATAAATATATTTTAAGTATGACCGGTTATGGAAGGTCTGACGAACATAATGACCAGCTGGTTTTAACGATGGAGATTCGTACCATTAACAGTCGATTTTTAGATTTTTCACCAAGGCTGCCGAAAGCACTTCTCCCATTTGAAGATGAGGCTTATAGATTGGTTAAAAAGAGATGCGAGAGAGGACGGGTAAGTTTAACAGCGAAGATTGAATATCTCCCGGGTACAAAAAATGGGCTGACTTTGGATAAAGATAAATTGGAAGAATATATGACCATTGTAAAAGAAATCCAGGAATCGTCTGATCGGAATGATTTTCCATCTATGGGAGATATTCTAAAACTTCCTGAGATTTTAGTAAATGGGGAACAAAAAGATGAAGATGAATTAAAAGAAGTTTTCCTTTCGGTATTAAATAAAACATTAAATGAAGTGGAAGTAAACCGTCTTAACGAAGGGGATAATATCAAAACAGATTTATCCATGAGGTTGGAATTATTAATCAAATTAGTTGGTAAAATTCGCAATAAATCATTGTCAGACCGGGAAGTTAATATGGAACGTTATAAACAGAAAATTCAGCTATTAGTGGATGACATAAATTTAGACGAATCTCGATTATACCAGGAAATTGCAATTTTAGCGGAAAAAAAAGATATCACAGAAGAGTTGGTTCGTTTGGACAGTCATATCGATTTATTTTCAAAATATATGAATTCAAAAGATAATAAAGGAAAAAAATTAAATTTTCTTCTCCAGGAAATGGGAAGAGAAATTAATACGATTGGGTCTAAAACAGATGAAATAAAAATTAGTCATCTTGCTGTAGATATGAAAGATGAATTAGAAAAAATAAGAGAACAGGTGCAAAATATCGTATGAGTAAAGGTAAGTTAATAGTTTTATCAGCTCCATCAGGAACTGGTAAAACATCTGTATGTAAAAAATTATTAAAAAGAAACCCAAATTGGAAATTTTCTGTTTCAGCTACTACCCGTCCATTAAGGGAAAATGAGGTTGATGGAAAAGATTATATTCAAATGACAAATGATAAATTTGAACATTTTGTAAAATTTGGTGATTTTTTAGAATGGGAATGGGTGCACGGAAATAAATATGGTACGCTTATGGGACCCCTTGAAGATGTATTAGATGAAGGTGGAATTATGCTTTTAGATATTGATGTAAAAGGGGGTCTGAGTTTGATGGATGAATTTCCAGATGAAACGATAGGCATTTTTATTGAACCACCTGGTGATGATATTCCTGAACAATTAGAGATTTTGGAAGAAAGATTGAGTCAGAGAGGGGATGAATCAGCAAAATTAATCAAAAATCGATTAAAGCGGTTTGCAATAGAAATTGAATTTAAAGATGATTTTAAATTTCAATTTATTAATGAAGATTTAGATGAAACAGTGAAAGAAATAGAAAAAATAATCAAGGAGAATATATAATGAATGTAAAAGCAATTCATATGAGTGATCTGTTTAATAAGTGCGATGATATTTACACCAGTGTGATGATATTATCCCAACGCGCAAAACAGATAATAGATAAAAGTGTAATCCAGATTGATGAAAATGAAGATGTAGAAGATTCAATTCAATTCGCCGAAAAGGAAATTGTTGTTGATGATGTAGAAAAACCAATGGTAATGGCATTGGAAGAACATTTAAATGGGGAATTAGAATGGCGCAAACCTGATGAGGATGACCCCGAATCAGATGAGTCATAACTCTGAATTAATTTCCAGATATTTAGACCAATCCAGGAACCTTTACGGAAACCGATTATTTTTGGACTCACAAATTGCAAGTATTCCAAATCAAAATTTGGATAGCTTGGAATCTTTTAGGGGTTCCATTTGCAATTGCCTTAAATGCGAATTGGGGCATACTCGAACAAATTTTGTATTTGGAGTAGGGAATCCAAATGCAGATATAGTCTTTGTAGGTGAAGCTCCCGGGGAAAAAGAAGATTTAATAGGGGAACCTTTTGTTGGGCGTGCTGGAAAATTATTGGATAAAATCCTTGCAGCTATCAATCTTTCCCGTGATGATATTTATATTTGTAATGTAATTAAGTGCCGCCCCCCAAAAAATCGTGATCCACTTCCCAAAGAAGTCGAGCTATGTGAACCTTATTTAAAAACCCAATTATCTCTTATTAATCCCAAGTTAATTGTGGCTTTAGGGAGGATCTCAGCCTGTACGATTCTGCGCACAAAAGAACCTCTAAAAAACCTTAGAAATCAAACCTTCAAATATGAAGGAATTGATCTTGTGGTTACCTATCATCCTGCAGCTTTACTGCGGAATCCTAATTTCAAAATACCTGCCTGGGAAGATTTTCAGATGATCCGGGACAAATACTTAGTACAAGAATAATAGATGGCTGCTAAAAGTCAGGCTGGGAGATTACCCCCTCAATCCGTAGAAGCTGAACAAGCTGTATTGGGGTGTATGCTTATAGATCCTGAGGCAGTTCCAAGAGTATTTCATACCCTCACTAATAAAAGTTTTTTTAAATCAGCTCATGGTCACATTTACAATGCTATGGCAGCATTGTTTGAGAAAAATGAGGCAATTGATTCCATAAGTGTAACCGATCAATTAAAAAAATCGGGAAAATTGGAAGATGTTGGAGGGGCTTATTTTATAACTGGATTATCAACTGATACTCCCACGGCTTCAAATGTGGAATATTATGCGAAAATTGTGAAGGAGAAAGAAATCCTTCGCTCTATTATAAGTTCTGCAGGACAAATGAGTACTCAAGCATATGATAGTACAGAGGATGCAACTATTATCCTTGATAATGCGGAGCAAATTCTTTTTGATTTGTCCCAAGATGCCGAACGTGGGGGATTCATACCTATTGAACCTGTACTTCATGAGGTTCTGGATAATTGGGGGAGCCGAAAAAAAGGTACATTAACGGGTGTCCCCACCGGTTTTTTTGATTTGGATGATCTCCTATCTGGATTGCAGAAATCTGATCTGATTATTTGTGCTGGTCGCCCATCTATGGGGAAAACGGCTCTTGCTCTTTCTATCGCTAGGAATGCTGCCTTGGAATTTGGACATAAAGTTGGTGTATTTAGTTTAGAAATGTCAAATACTCAGTTGGTTGAGAGGTTAATTACAGCAGAAGCTCGAGTTGACAGCCATTTGGTAAGAACAGGACGATTGCCTAAAAATGAATGGAAAAAACTTTCACAGGCTGCAGGTCCTTTATCTGATGCCAATATTTTTATAGATGATACTGCAGGTTTAAATATTATGGATCTCCGTGCAAAAGCCCGACAGTTAAAGGCAGAACAAAATATAGAACTAATAATAGTTGATTATATTCAGCTCTTAAATTCAGGGGGAAAGGTTGAAAGCCGGCAGCAAGAAATATCATTTATTTCCAGATCGCTAAAAGCATTAGCCAAAGATTTAAATGTACCTGTTTTGGCACTCTCCCAGTTGTCTCGGGCTGTGGAAAATAGGACAGATCATCGCCCCATAATGTCCGACCTCAGGGAAAGTGGTGCTATTGAGCAGGATGCAGACGTCATTTTGTTCATCTATAGAAAATTTGTGTATAGCAGAGATGAGGAAGATAAGGGATTAGGTGAAATTATTGTAGCCAAACACCGGAATGGTCCAACAGGATCTGTTGATATTTCTTTTATTAGTCGATATGCAAAATTTGAAAATTTAAGCAGGTTGCAAACAGATTATATTCCCGATGACATCCCAGTTTAATTATGCTGCTGGACAAACTGAAAAAAATACTTCCCCATAATGGAAATGAATATCCAAAAGATTTTCAGCAAATAATAAAAAATCTTTATCCCGACACTGAGCCAGATAAAGATGCAGTTAATTTTATTTGGGAAGCATTCAGTTTTAGTAAAACCGCTCATGAAGGGCAAAAGCGTCGCTCCGGTGAACCCTATTTCACCCATTGTGCATCTGTAGGTATCATCCTCTCAGAATGGAAAATGGATACCAGAACCATTGCAGCTGGGCTTATGCATGATGTTATTGAAGATACAAAAATGTCCCGAAGTGATATGGTTAATAAATTTGGAGAAGAAATTGCGGAATTGGTTGATGGAGTATCCAAATTATCTGGTATAAAGTTTTCCAGTAGACGTGAAAAGCAAGCTGAAAATTTCATGAAAATGTTTTTATCAGTTGCTAAAGATTTAAGAGTAATTATTATAAAATTTGCCGACCGGCTGCATAATATGAGTACAATTAAGCATCTTCCCCTTATAAAACAAAGACGAATTGCGATTGAAACTCGAGATGTATATGCTCCATTGGCACATAGGTTGGGAATGAATAAATTAAAAATTGAATTAGAAGATCTCATTCTTAAAACCTTGGAACCAGAAGAATACAAACTCCTGCAAAAGAAAACCAAAGCCTCCAGAAAACAAAGAGAAAAGTACATTGAGGAATTTTCAATTCCAATTAAAGATGAATTAGGTAAATTTAATATCCATGCTCAAATATTTGGTAGGGCTAAACATTACTTTTCAATTTCAGGTAAAATGCAGAAACAAAATAAAAAATTTGAGGAGTTATTTGATTTATTTGCCATTAGAATTATTGCTTGTAAAGTAGAAGAATGTTATGCTATTTTGGGTATTATTCATCAATTATTTACTCCTCTACAAGAGAGATTTAAAGATTATATCGCAACACCAAAAAGTAATGGATATCAGTCAATTCATACCACAGTATTTGGACATCAAGGAAAAATGGTAGAAGTTCAAATAAGAACCAAAGAAATGGATCAAACAGCGGAAATTGGTGTTGCTGCCCATTGGGTATATAAAGAGAAGGGGGCAATTAAAGCTGATGATTCAAATATTGATAAACACATGCGCTGGCTTCGTGAACTTGTTGAAGTACTTCAGGCAGAAGATTCAAATCCTGATGAATTCCTCAAGCTATTAAAAGTTGACTTATTCAAGGATGAAATATTTGTTTTCACCCCTGCGGGTGATGTAACCCCCTTACCTGCAAATTCCACCCCAATTGATTTTGCATTTCAGGTTCATACTCAAGTAGGTATTCATTGCATTGGTGCCAAGGTGAATGGAAAAATAGTTCCCTTAAATTTGGTTTTAAAAAATGGTGATTCCATTGAAATATTGACTTCCAATACTCAAAAACCAAGTTATGCCTGGCTAAAGTTTGTACAGACTGGAAAAGCTAAATCTCACATAAAACGCTGGGTTAAAAAAGAACAAACGGAACAGAGCATCCAGCTTGGGAAAGAAATAATTGAAAAGACTCTACGGAGAATGAAACGAGTTTCACTCTTAGATGAGTTGCAAGCAAAACCACAGATAATGGGTTTTAATCAAATTGAATTGGTTTATGCAGCTTTGGCAAATGGCCAGTTAACAGTTAGAGATATCATAGATAAATATCAACCAGTTGATTATAATGAACAAGATAATGATCCAGAAAGCCAATCTTTAACTGAGCGATTTATTAATAAGGCACGGAGGCAAGCAAAGGGTGTCACTGTTGATGGGGTTGCAAATGCATTATTGGCTTTTGCAAAATGTTGCAGCCCCATTCCCGGGGACGAAATTGCAGGATATATAACTCGGGGAAGAGGGGTAACTATTCATCGTAGTACATGTAAAAACTTGCCATGTATGGAGGGTGAAGACAGATTTATTTTTGTAGAATGGAATGTTAAACCACAAAGCTCGTTTATCGTTAGACTTAAAATATTATTAGAAGATCGAAAGCAGCTTTTAAAAGATATTACTGAATGTATATCCGCATTAAATATCAATATTTCCAGCATCGATATGAAAGCTGCAGAAGGTATTGCTACTTGTATTATTGTTCTGGAAGTTAGAGATACACGCCAATTGGACAGGCTTTCAAAAAGAATACAAAAAATACCAAACTTCATATCAACAGAAAGGATGTAATATGAAAATAATTAACTACACTCGTGAAGATATAATCCGGAGAGCTGGAGATAAATTAAATCTCACTCATGATGAAATGAAATTAATTCTGGATACAACTTTAGACACCGTTGCAGAAATGTTAACCGAGGATAAAAGTCGAATCCGGATTGAATTAAGAAATTTTGGTATTTTTGAAGTGAAACCTACCAAAGCCAAACCTCGGGCAAGAAATCCCCGTACCAATGAAGAAGTATATGTACCACCGCGAAGGAAAATACATTTTAAACCTGGTAAAATAATCCGACAAGAGTTACATCAAGAATGGACTAAAACCGATTGAGTAGAATCCTTGGAGTTGATTATGGGGAGCGCCGGATAGGAATAGCGCTGTCAGACCCATTGGGCATTATTGCCAAGCCCTTGACAATTATTGATAGAAAAATAACACCTGATTATATCTCAGCAATTTTGGAAACTGCTAAAGAAAGGGATGTGAATAAAATTGTGGTAGGGGTTCCTTATACTTTAAAGGGAGAAAATTCTAAGCAGACAGATGTCGTAAAGATATTTATTGCTAAATTATTTTCCATTGGGAAAATTCAGGTAATCCCCATTGATGAACGACTCAGCAGTGTAGCCGCAGAAAAAAGTTTACAGCTACAGGGAGTAAAAACCGGACATGAAAAAGGTAGGGTAGATGAAACTGCCGCTGCCATTATTCTGCAAGAATATTTGGATTCTCAGTCCTGAATGAGAGTTACCTACAGCCCTATTACACTTATAATTTCAGCAGTATTAACGGGGCTTGCCCAACATCCCCTTCATTTAGGTTGGTTGGCATGGTTTAGCCTGGTGCCATTCATTTTTGTACTGAATCGAATTAAATCCACAAAAGATTTTTTCAAAGCAGGCTTTTTATGGGGTTTAGCCTATTATTTAACAACAATATTTTGGTTGGCAATGAATATTGGTACCACACCAATCATTGGTGTGATTTCCATGTTGGCGGCTGTACTTTATTGTTCATTAAATGTAGCAGGTATCAGTTTAATTATTGGTTTCCTGAAATCACATTATTCCCAACGATGGTTCTGGCTCTTACCATTTATCTGGACTTCTATTGAATATATTCGTAATATGGATGTGTTAACCGGTGGACCATGGACTGCTTTAGCAAATACCCAATTGGATTTTCTTACCTTAGTTCAAAATGCAGAAATCACCGGAATTTACGGTATTACATTTTGGATTATTTTACTGAATGTTTCTATTTATAATTGGATAGATAGACCATACTCAAGTCATTCCTTTGCTGTAGTTTCCATATTTCTCCTTCCCTGGATAACAGGGATTATCCTTACACCAACTCCACAGGAAGGCATTGTAAAAAAAATAGATGTCACCCTTATTCAGCCCAATATTCATCTTTCCCAAAAATGGAAACCCGGAGCAGTCCGTGAAAATATTGAATCGCTATTAACACTTTCCAAACCTGCAATAGAGAATGGAGTTGATTTAGTTATATGGCCAGAATCTGCTACGTCATCTTATATACTGCAGGGTAACCAATATTCTTTAAAATGGATTCAATCTGAATTGGGTGAATCAAAATTGTTATCAGGGATACCGTATTTTACGGGGGAAAAGGAGAATAGAAAGTTCTTTAACTCAGTAGTTTTAATTTCCCCAGATTCAGTTTCAAAAATTTATAATAAATTAAAGTTGGTACCTATGGCAGAACATATTCCATTATCTGGGGTTTTCCCCTCATTAAAAGAATTAAATTTAGGTCAGGCAAATTTCACTCACGGTGATGAATACAGGATGTTTAATATCCAGAATACAAAATTTGCAGCCATGATTTGTTTCGAATCTACTATTCCTGCATTAAGTGCTGAGTTTGTAAGGCGGGGAGCTCAGGTATTGGTTTATGTTGTGAATGATGGTTGGTACGAAACTCCACCTGAACCTCAGCAGCATGCAAAGCAGGCAATTTTCAGGGCTGTTGAGAATCGCAGACCAGTTTTACGGTGTACGAATACAGGCATATCAATGGTTATAGACCCATCGGGGAACATCGTTAGACAATTATCGTTGAATCAAACTGGAGTGATTAGTGCTGCAATTATGCCCTCCAAAAGAGTTACTTTTTATACAAAATATGGGGATATATTTTCCCAATTAAGTACAGTAATTTCCATGTTTTTTATAATAGGAGTATTATTAAGAAAAAAATGAAAAAATATTTTTTATTTATATTTATAAGCTTTACTTGCATTACTGCACAAGTAAATGGAAATGCAAAAACAAAGCTCCAGTCGATGATATTGCCGGGATGGGGTGAAAAGACTCTGGGAGCATCAGAACGGGCAAATAATTTCTTCATAAGGGAAGCTGCACTTTGGTTGATTTATATAGGGGGAAAGAAAACATCAGTTTGGTATGAAAGTGATTATACTGCTTTTGCCGAACTTCATGCAGATGTGGATATGACGGGTAAAGACTATTTATTTGTAGTAAATCTTGGGCATTATAATAGTTTGGATATTTACAATGATACTAAAGAACGTAAAAGATTAGTAAACGATAAATATAAAGAGGGTGAAGGATTTGAATGGCAATGGGATAATTCGGATAATCGTATAATATTTGATGAAATGCGAATAAAGTCTGCCTCATTTAATAAATATGCAAAATTTGCTGTTGGAGGACTCATTCTCCACAGAATGGTTTCATTCTTCGATGTAATTTATCTTGAACGGACAAATTTCAATATGTCAGTTGAACCTCAATTATCTCCAGCTACTAATTCAATGCGTATCAATTTATCATTGAAGTTCTAGACTCAAATTATATTAAGAAAATATCCAAGATTATTATTTTCCAAATAATCAGCTTCTAGAAAAGTAGAAATAAATGTAACATCGGGGTTATATATTTCTTAAATTTCATTTATGGAGAACAGAGTGAAATTTAGAATCATAATGGCAATAAGTTTATTTTTGGGCATTTCTTGTGCTCCTTATGTAAATTACCAACCACTAACATCTTCCAAAGTAGCTAAATCTGTAGAATACAATATATCCGTATATCACGAATTAGACCCACTACCTCCTCAATCGATAAAAATGGGCAAACTAACTATTAATAATGCGGTTCCGTCTATGATCAATTGTGATTATAATGACGTCATTCGCTTGGCAAAATGGAAAGTTCGCAAAGTTGGAGGAGATGCATTACATATCACCAATATTAAATTGCCTGATGACACAAACAGCTGTTATGGCATTTTTGCCAATATTATTTCCTTTGATACAATTGAAACTATGTTCTGGCAATCCATTGATCTTAATAAAAATGATTTCAAGGAATATTATCATGAAAATGTTTTAGATCCTATTGAAGGTATTTGGACTGTTTCTGAAAATACTGACTGGGAGAACATGCTCACTGGTGTAAAAGGGAATAACGAAATTGCAGGAAAGTTTGAAGTGGCAATTATTCGCGATAAGGAAGAATTTAACCGTTATAATTCCTATATTCTGCACAGTAAAGAGTCTGAATGGCCCAGAGGGCTAATGAAAGCCTATTATAGTAAAAGTGGTTATCGAAATACCTATGAAGAACATTGGTTTATGGCTGATCATACTGAAAAAATACGCAGTATAACTTTCGAAGAAAGTGGTATTTTTAGAACTTCATCTGCTTTTTCAAAATATCCCATAAATTATGAAAGAGAAAATATCTCTTTAAAAGTGTATCCCCCATTTTATATGTCAGCACCAGGGTTAGCAGTTAATACTCAGCTTCAATCAATGGGTAGCGGATTTGTTATTTCAGGAAACGGGTTAATCATAACCAATTATCATGTGATTCACGGTAAGCAGGAAATAGAGGTGCATTTTCCATCAATTGATAAATCGTTTACCGCAAAAATAGCTCTACAGGATAAAAACAATGATATAGCATTATTGGCGTTGGAAGATTTTCATATTTCTGAATATTTTACAGAAGATATACCCTTCATTATATCAAATACCAGCGATATGAGATTGGGCCAGGAGATTTTTACTTTAGGCTATCCCCTGGGAGAGATCTTGGGGAAATCAGTTAAATTATCTACTGGTGATATCAGTTCACTTTACGGAATAAAGGATGATCCGAGGCTTATACAAATAAGTAATCCGATTCAGCCGGGAAATAGCGGAGGTCCTCTTTTAAATGAGAATGGTGAAATAGTGGGTGTAGTTGTATCTACTTTAAACGCGCAATATTTTTATGAAAATGAATCAATTATTCCGCAAAATGTAAATTTTGCAATTAAAGGAAATTATGTAACAAACCTCATATCCATACTACCTGAGTATAGGGAATTATCTACCAGGAAAAACCTCCTCTTAGGTAAAAGTCTGGAAGAAAAGATAGAATTAATTTCTCCCTTTATCGTCACTATTAAATAACGCTTACCCATTTATTCTTGAGGCTATCATGCCCTTTAAAAGAATTCTTACAATTGCTATAAATTTCAGATACTAATTATTTAGAACAGTTCATGCGATATTTCTTTTTACTAACGATTATCATCATTCCCTTATTTGCAGATGACTGTACTGAATATAATGAGAATAATAGTACCAATTATAATTGTGACTGCAATGAGGAAACTTGGCAAAAATATTATTCCTATATGTTGAAATGCTGGCTTCCTAATGCCAATCTACGAAACGTTGATTTAAAATGGGCGAATCTGGAGGGTGCCTATTTGGTGGGGGCTGACCTTCGTTATTCTCAACTTGTTACGGCAAATCTAACTGATGCAAACCTGATTAATGCAAATCTGGTAAATGCAAATCTCAGCTGGACCAATTTAGAAAATGCAAATCTAAAAGGTTCCGATTTCCGCTATGCCAATTTGGAAAATGCTAATCTCCAGAATGCAAATTTAGAAGGTGCTAATTTGGTGAATGCATCATTGGTTCATATAAATCTAAAAAATGCAAATCTAAAGGATGCTTCTTTGTTTGACGCTGACCTATTGGATGCAAATCTTGAAAATGCCAATTTAACAGATGCATGGTTATGGTATGCAAACCTTAATGAAGCCAACCTGAAAAATGCGTCTTTAATAGTGGCGGATTTACGGTATGCAAATCTTGTGAATACCAATTTGGAAGAGGTTGATTTTTCAGACGCCTCTTTATTCGATGCTAAATTGATGAATGCTAATTTGAAAAATGCCAACCTACAGGGAACCAATCTAAAACATGCTGATTTTACCGGTGCGGACTTTGATGGAACACTTCTTTGCGGTGCAGAGATTGATATGGAATTCAAATTACAGGAATGGAAAGGGGTACCTGTTTGGGAAAGAGATTGTTTTGGTATCTGTGGTGGAGATATGACTATTACAAAGGATATTTGTGGTGTCTGCGGGGGTAAAGATAAACCTAATACAGGAAGTTGTGACTGTAGGGGGTTGCCAAATGGGAATGCAATTATTGATGCCTGTGGGGTTTGTGGAGGTGAAGGGGACGGAAGTGACTGTAACAATAATGGAGTGTTAGATATCTGTGAGGGAATTTATAGAGACAATAATAAATCAACCTCTAAATTAACTGACTTAAATAATGATGGAGCACAAAATATTTTAGATGTAGTAAAATTAGTAGAGAAAATTCTCAAATAATATTTATTAGTCCAACCAAAATTTAATTTTACTCCTTTATCATTATGCTTAACGAGGATAACTTTGTGAGACGGTGTAAAATTCCTACTGTACTACTTCCAACAAAAACTAATAATATAATTAGCTTGCGAATCATTCAGGTTTAGATTTCTTGGCTTCTTTCTTATCAATCATTTTTTGAACAACTGACTTCTTGGGTTGGATAGGATAATCTCTACCATATATTTGTTTATATAGAGAAGCATTGTGTGTTTTTGCCAAATACACTGCATCTTGGATTTGCATCAGATACCATGAGGCAATAGATGATATACCTGTAAGTACTGCAATTACTTGTACTATATTTGCTTTAGTATTATAAAAGCTATAAGTTTCTTCAATATACCCAGCTACACCCAATGATACAAGAAATCCCACAGGTAAAACATTTGGTTTAAATCCCCTAACCCAATCACCATTCCATGCATGCCCTGCTGTAGGAATATTAATTGATAAAAGATATGTCAATAATATACTTTTATCATTCTGTTTAAACAACATCTGCTTTTCCACTTCACTCATTCCACTTGTATCTATATCTTGAGCAAACAAACTACCAACCATAAGTATAAATAGTAATTTCTTCATTTTAGTCCTTGATTTATGGTTAACGACGAATCATTGTTTAAAATTAAACTTCTTTAATTCCCTGTAAATTAGGGATTATTTATTGGAAATTCAAAACAGTAAGGTTGGTATAAAAAGCAATTAGGAGAATTATTAGTTTGAACGGTATAAAACCGGTATCCACCGGGTATCCCGATTGGTTGTATAATATCTGATACTATTTGATAGGTTAACAATATATACACACTAAGAATAAACCACACACTTAAGTATGGATTTTAGTTAGACTTGGTGGAAGTATTAAAGTTGGTGGAAGTATTCTTGGTGGAAATTTGGTGGAAAATGGGGAAATTTGACTTTATTTGACATAACTAAAAACCCCATCAATTAAGACGGGGTTCTCTTTGTTTCTATCGAGTCGAGGTGGCAGGATTCGAACCTGCGACCCCCTGCTCCCAAAGCAGGTGCGCTGACCGGACTACGCTACACCTCGAATTTCAATAAACTTATTTTTCAGCCTTTTTCTTAGCCGCAGCTTTTTTAGCAGGGGCTTTCTTCTTTGCTGGTGCTTTCTTTTTTGCCGCAGGCTTTTTGGCTGGAGCCTTTTTGGTGGTTGTTTTCTTAGCTGCCGCTTTTTTCTTTGGAGCTGCTTTTTTTACTGGAGCCTTTTTAACTGCAGTTGGCTTTTCAATTTCTTCAGCAGTTTGAACCACTGCTTCTACTTCTTTTGGTGGATCTACCTTTTTGGGTTTTGCTTTTAATCGGGAAGCCCTAATGATATTTTTCATCCGTTCCTGATTTTTCCGGTGTTTTAACCGAGTAGTTTTTTTCTTTTTGTTCATTTAAATTCCTTTATAAATCTGTAACATCTCAAAATCAATATGGTTATAGACTGGAAATATTACCATAATCCTGAATAGTAAAGGAAGGAAATTTCTTTACTATTTCTTTACAAATTACCGTATTAATATTATTGAATCTCTTACAATGTGTAAATTTTATACTTCGGAAAAAATTCTATTATGACTGTTATTCCAAAAATGAAAATATATTTATTACTGGCTATTATGGTAAGCACCTTTTTATTTAGTGCATATCTCACAAATATTTCTGTTGTACTAGTCCAACCTGACAATTCCGAATTGCAATGTTATACCTCTGGAGACGAATATTATTCCTGGCTGCATGATGTAAATGGATATCCCATCGTTCAAAGTCAAGTAGATGGTTATTATTATTATGGAGAACGGATGGGAGATATACTCATTCCTTCACTAAAAAGAGCAGATGAAAAATTATCACGAACCCAGAATATTAAATATTGGAATGGGATAACCCGGGATAATTATCTGAAACGAAGGCAAAGGTATTGGACAGGATTTGAATTGTATGATGCCCCTTCTATTGGCACTATAAATAATATCAATATATTTATTCGATTTAATGATGAAAATGATTTTAGAAGTGAATGTACAGATTTTGATGATCCCTTCAATAAAATTGATGGACCATCGCTAAGCCACTATTATGATGAAGTATCCTATGGTTTATTAGAGGTAATAACCCATCATTTCCCTGAATGTGGTTCTGAAGATTTATCGTATAAGGATTCTTATCCACGCTCATACTACCAGCCTTACAATGCAGCTAACAATACAAATGGCTATTTAGATTGTTGGAATGCCAATGACAGTACCGATGCGGGATTCAGCTGTGAAGATTCTACCCAATGGGGATACATTCGCGAGCATATTCTCTTGAAAAATGCCATTGAGTCCATAAAGAGTCAAATTCCACCCGACCTTAATGTAGATGGCAATGATGATGGTTTGGTGGATAATGTAACCTTTTTGGTTTCGGGAGCGCCAACAGGGTGGAGTGATCTGCTCTGGCCACACAGGTGGTCATTAACTACATTTCCTGTGGAAATTAATGGATCAATAGTTGACGCATATAACTTGAATTTACTTTCGGGGAATCCATCTTATTTTACTGTAGGGACATTATGCCATGAATTTTTTCATAGCTTGGGAGCGCCTGATTTATATCATTATGTTGAATCTGCCACACCTACCCCCGTCGGTAGTTGGGATATTATGGAAAAAACAACTGATCCGCCCCAATATATGGCCGCGTGGATGAAATATAGATATGCCAATTGGCTTGACTGTACACTTATCGAAAATGGAGGAACCTATTCTCTCAGTCCCTTACAGGAACAGGAAAATAGTTGTTATATAATTAAATCTCCCTATTTAGAAAGTCAATTATTTGTGGCAGAATATCGAAAACAAGAGGGGATATATGAAACTACTCTTCCAGGAAACGAAAGTGGATTATTGGTATATCGTATAAATTTAGATATTAATAATAATGGGGAAATTGACACATTAGATGTGGATGAATCCTGGAATAAAATTATTGGAGGGAATGCCGATGGTCCACCAGATGAAGTTTATCTTTATCGCCCTGGGGGAACCTCTCTGTTAAATGGAAATTTATTAGAGGCAATATTTAGTTCTGAGTCGGGACGAACTCAATTGAATGATGGTACTGATCCTTCCTGTTTTTTGGTTGAGCCCTTTATTGATGAAAATGATAATGGAATTTACGATATTGGAGAAGATTTTACAGATTTAAATAATGACGGAGATTATGGGGATGTTCCAGGGGGGCTTCATCTTAAGAATATTGGAGAGGCTGGAGATAGTATTCAGTTTGAATTTGTAAACTTTTTTCTAAATATCGACTTAACAGAAATAAGCGAAGATGATGATAATGATGGTGTGTTGAACCCGGGTGAATCTGCAAAAATACAATTTTCTACTCAACTATTTGGCAATGCAAGTCAGTTAAATAATATACAGGCTGAGCTATCTTCAGATGATGAATTGGTTAGTTTTTCTCCCAATGTCCTTTCTTTGGAATATTTAACTGGTGCAACAGAAACATTTGATTTTGAAACCATTTTATCTATAGAGGATGTTATTGAAATGGTGCCAGCTGAATTTGAGGTAACCCTCATTGCAGAGTTTCTGGAAAACGAAAACATAATCACGTATTCAGATAAGCAGCAATTTTCATTGGATGTTTCCCTGAATCAAGCGGGATTTCCCATCCCCACCACAAAAGTTAGATCAACCCCCTTAATAATAGATTTTGACAATGATGGGGATAAGGAAATTATATTTGGTGATGATTTTGGGATTGTACATATAATCAATTATGACGGTACGGAAGTAATTTCTAACGCATTTCCATTTAATAGCGGTGAGTCCATTTGGAGTTCTCCTGCAGCTGCAGATTTAGATGGCAATGGAGCTATGGAAATAGTAATCACCTCGAAAAGTAAACATCTTTATATTTTTGAGAAAGGAGAGTTGAATGTAGATTTTAATACTGAAGTACATGATACGAACTCAGTAGGGATTTATCTTATTGGTACACCAGCCATTGGGAATTTAGATGATGATGCAGAATTGGAAGTTGTTTTTACAGGCTATTCCAATAACAATAAATTATTTGTAATTAATCATGATGGATCATTGGTTGATGGTTTTCCCATTGAATTGGGAGAAAAGGTGAAAAATGGAGTAGCTCTGGCTGATTTTAATCATAACGGAAAAGATGATATTGTATTAGGGACTGATGATAACCATCTATATTTAATTTTAGATGATGGGTCCACCGCAACAGGATTTCCTTTTAATGCCACGGATAAATTTCAATCCGCACCATCTATTATAGATTTTAACGGAGAAAAGATTATTGCAACGGGCAATAATAATGATACCCTTTATGTGATTAATAGTACGGGGAGCATTTTATTTTTTTACCCAACTGCAGGAAAGATACTTTCTTCCCCGGTATTTATTAATGTGGCAAATAATCCCTATCTCCTTTTTTCAGCTAATGATCATTTTATTTATTTTATTGATCTAAATGGTAATTCCTATCCAGGGTGGCCCATCCAGGTTGAGAGAAATATAAACGGGTCGGTAACAATTTCTGACATAAATGGTGATGGAGACCCAGAAATAGCTATAACTACTGAGTCAGGTGAATTAATAGCATTCAATTTAGATGGCTCTATTTACAATTACTTCCCCATCGGAATCGACTATCCTTTTTCAACTGCACCTGCAATTACTGATATTGATTTGGACGGTGATTTAGAAATAATCGCTGGTTCAGGAGGAAGTGTTGAAATTATTGATATAAAGAAACAGGGCAATTCAGACAATTATTGGAGCACCTACCGAAGTAATAATAAAAGAAATGGATTATATATTTATGAAGAATATTTATCCTTACCCGAAGTGGAAGTTGTACCCGGTAAATTTAAAATAAATTCTGCATATCCTAACCCATTTAACCCCATTATTAATATCCGCTATGAGTCTCCTTTTCACTCACAAATTACCATGGAGATACTTGATATCAGGGGTAGGATTGTTCATCAGCTTATAAATAAACCCCATAGTCCAGGTGTTTATGACATTCATTGGAATGCAGATGGATATTCTTCCGGCATTTACTTTTTACATTATATATTCAAAGGTGACAAATTACCAGCATCACAGAGAGTTGACATTGAAAAGATTGTTTTACTAAAATAAGAATGAGAAATTATTACTCTGTATTTAAAAATGGCTTTGTAATTTACATACATGATCAATCTCGAAAGTTGCTAATTTTGATGTATTAAAATGAATCATTACAGGCAAAATAATATTATTAAATATCTATTTATATTTGCTTTTAGCATACTGCTTTTTGCAGAGAATGCCTCTACCCCGGATCCCTGGAAAATTGATATTCAAATCTTATTAGGATTTTCAGAAAATCAAGTAGATGGTGTTATGGGTGAGGCTACATTTGAAGCATTGAAATCTTTTGCTATTGAACATGATCTCACAGATGTTGTTCTCCGTGGTGAGTATGATGATTTGGGTTTCTGGGGATTTCAACAATATATTATAAAATATAACCAATATTGGCTGCGGGAATTAAAAAATCGTACAATTATTGAGGATGTAGTAGATGTAGATTATCTTAGAAAGGGAGATGAAACACTTTCTTCCTTAGAGAAGTCCATTGAGAATGCACAGATAGAAGTTGAAAGACTGATACATGCAAAGAGTAAATCAAAACGGATTGCACATGAAAACAGAGCAATGGATAAATGGCAAAAAGAAAAAAAAGAAGCTGAGCGAATTATTTCTGCCTTGGGTGAAGCCATTCTAACTGCTGAAGAAGAGGCAGATAAATGGGGAATGGAGAGAATTCGTGCATTACGTCTGGCCGAGGAACAAGAGCAGTTGGAGAGATTGGAAGAGCGAAAGTTAGAAGCTGTAATATTAACATCAGATTTAGAGGATGTTATTAGAATTGCAAAAAAAGAAATCAACCGATTAGTTGATGAAAATAATAAACTTAAAAATTTCCTTACTACCAGTGCAGATACGAAAAGCATGGCAGAAGCTTTAAAATCAGAATTAAAACAAGCCCGATTGGAAATGGATTCCCTTTCTGTTCAAAAAGACAGTTTAGAGAAAAAACTACAATATATAGAATCGAAGGTGGGAGAGAAGGTTTTTGCTGAATTTGACAAAGAAAATGCTCCCGTTAAAAAGAAAAGGTGGTACAGATGGCTTTGGCCATTTGGGAAAAAATAGCCAGTTCATCAGCGTAGCAAACGACTTTTAAATTATCCCATTAACTGGAATAATATTAGCAGAACGCCTACCCAAAACATTGCGGAGTACGAAAAGAGAAATAAATAGAATAGCTCCCTTTTAATTGTTTTGTAATTTCCAATCATAATAAACCCTCCAGTTAATTCACCAAATATAGCAATATTTAAACTTATTAAATGTGATAATGTCCACGTTTATTGATTGTTGAATTATATTATCCCCTAATAGTTGTGAGTAATTAAAAGGGATACATCAAAAAAATACGCATCAAAATATATTTCGAATTGTATTATTTGTATTGTTTAAAAAAATGAGGTGAAACTAAATTATCCAGTTCGGATGCTATCGGAATTATGGGGGATAGGTACGCATCTGTCTTCTTAGTATTTAACTTATTTATTAATAAAATGCCTGCACCATTGTTTAACGAAATTCTGGAAAATAACCAACTCATTAAGGGACGTCTTAATGTAAATAGAGGTGATTTGGAAAAATTATATCAAGCTTTACAAAAAGATTCTGACAGATTAAAAAGAAAACAGATACGGCAGGAAGAAATTATACAATCCACCTTAGTCAATAGAAATGAAATTAAAGTCAAAATTAAAAGAAACTTTGAATCTATTCAAAAATCATTTCATCCTTCCAGCGAAAAAATATCCTTATTATACAAAAAGATGGGAGATGCATTTTATATAAAAGCCAGATTCTATTGGGAGGGAAAACAAAGAGAAGTGCAAGTAGGGTCAATCCCCATTGTATTAGAAATAATTAATACAATGATTTCTAATAATATGCTCGACGGGTTGAAACCAATTAGGGCGAAAAGACTTACCTGGAATGAAATTAAAAGGAGAGCAAACCTAATAATTGGGATTAAAAAAATTGCATCTCTAAAATCTCAGGAATATATTTTACGAAAATTAATGCTTGAACGGTTGAATCTTTTAGAATCAAAAGATACTGTTATTAAGGAAGAAAATAAAACTTCTGAAATTATAAAAGAAAATTCTTCATCTCCTACTAAATATAAAACTGAAAGTGACAAGGTGAAAGATTTGGAAGATGGAGATAACTGGTATGATAAATGGCGTAAGGAAAATTTATAAGTGACCTCTGATTCTTCAGGATCAACAAACCAGCCAATCGATTTCGAGAAAGAAAATAAATATCTCAAAATCACCATTTCTGCATTACGCAGCCAAATGGAAAAAATCCAAATAAAACAAGAGGAAAAAATCCAGAAAACGCGTTTCGAATCTGCTGATGAAATATCTCAATTACAGACAACAATAGGTACCTTACGATCTGAAATGGAGAAATCTCAAATTAATAAAGAGGAAGAAATTCAGCATGCGGTAGCACGCTCCAATGATCAAAATAAACAATTAAAGGGGACGGTTAATTCACTTCGTCAGGAATTAGAAAAATCTAAAATTATCCATGAGGAAGGTGTTCAAAAAGCGGTTGCAAAAGTAAATGATGAAAATAAACAATTAAAGGGAACCGTTAATAATCTTCGAGACACTTTAGAGAAAACGCAGATTGATATTGAAGATAGAATTCAAAAGTCTGTTGCGGTGGTAAATGATGTAAATATACAGCTTAAACAAACGGTTAATTCCCTTCGGAAAGAACTAGAGAAAACGCAAATTGGTAGGGAAGAGGAAATTCAAAAAGCCGTAGCAATGGTGAACGATGAAAACTCTCAATTAAAAGGTACCGTTAATAATCTTCGGGACACTTTGGAGAAAACCCAAATTGATATTGAAGAGCGAATCCAAAAATCTGTAGCATTGGTGAGTGATGAAAATAAGCAATTGAAGAGTACAGTAAACTCCCTCCGTGATGAGTTGGAAAAAACTCAAATTGGCAAGGAAGAAGAAATTCAAAAAGCCGTTGCCAGAGTAAATGATGAGAATACCCAGTTAAAAGATACTGTAAACAATCTTCGTGACACACTAGAGAAGACTCAAATTGATATTGAAGAGCGAATCCAGAAAGCGGTAGCGGTTGTTAATGATGCAAATAAACAACTCAAAGGAACAGTTAATTCGCTACGGGATGAACTGGAAAAGACTCAAATTGGGCGAGAAGAGGAAATTCAAAAAGCTGTTTCCCGAGTAAATGATGAAAATATTCAGCTAAAAGATACGGTAAACAATCTTCGTGATACTTTAGAGAAGACTCAAATTGACATTGAAGAGCGAATTCAGAAATCAGTTGCTCTGGTAAATGATGAAAATAAGCAATTGAAAGGAACGGTTAACTCCCTACGGGATGAACTGGAAAAGACTCAAATTGGGCGGGAGGAGGAAATCCAGAAAGCGGTTGCCCGTGTAAATGATGAAAATACTCAATTAAAGGATACGGTAAATAATCTTCGTGATTCATTGGAGAAAACTCAAATTGATATTGAGGAAAGAATCCAGAAAGCGGTGGCAGTAGTAAACGATGTGAACAAACAGTTAAAAGGAACCGTGAACTCCCTGCGGGATGAACTGGAAAAGACTCAAATTGGGCGGGAGGAGGAAATCCAGAAAGCTGTTTCCAGGGTAAATGATGAAAATACCCAGCTAAAAGATACAGTAAATAATCTTCGTGATTCCTTAGAGAAAACTCAAATTGATATTGAGGAGCGCATCCAGAAAGCAGTAGCTATTGTGAATGATGAAAACAAACAACTGAAAGGTACAGTGAATTCTATTCGGGATGAACTGGAAAAAACTCAAATAGGACAAGAAGAGCAGGTTCAAAAAGCAGTGGCTCAAGCAAATGACGAAAATACCCAATTAAAAGATACAGTAAATAATCTTAGAGATACCCTTGAAAAGACCCAAATTAATATTGAGGAAAGAATTCAAAAATCTGTAGCCAGTGTAAATGATGTTAATAAACAGTTAAAAGGAACTGTGAATTCTCTTCGTGATGAATTAGAGAAGACGCAAATAGGCAGGGAGGAAGAAGTTCAAAAAGCTATTGCCAGAGTGAATGATGAGAATACTCAGTTAAAAGACACCGTTAATAATCTAAGAGATTCACTCGAAAAAACTCAAATTGATATTGAGGAGAGGATTCAAAAATCAGTATCTATAGTGAATGATGAAAATAAACAGTTGAAAGGCACGGTGAATTCCCTTCGCGATGAACTTGAAAAGACTCAAATTGGAAGGGAAGATGAGGTGCAAAAAGCGGTTGCCAGAGTGAACGATGAGAATATTCAATTAAAGGGTACTGTGAACAACTTGAGGGATTCTCTGGAGAAAACACAAATAGATATTGATGAAAGAATCCAAAAATCTGTAGCAGGTGTAAATGATGTTAATAAACAATTAAAAGGTACAGTAAATTCGCTACGGGATGAGCTGGAAAAAACACAAATTGGTAGAGAAGAAGAAATTCAAAAAGCGGTAGCAAGGGCTAACGATGAAACCACTCAATTAAAATCAACCGTAAATAATTTACGTGATACTTTAGAAAAAAGTCAAATTGACATCGAAGAGAGAATTCAAAAATATGTTGCAATAGTGAATGATGAAAATAAGCAGTTAAAGGGTACTGTTAACACCATTCGGGATGAGCTTGAAAAAACTCAAATTGGGCAAGAAGAGCAAGTCCAAAAAGCGGTAGCCAGAGCCAATGATGAAAATAAACAATTAAAAAGTACAGTGAATAATTTGCGAGATACCTTGGAAAAGACACAAATAGATATTGATGAAAGAATACAAAAATCTGTAGCAAGTGTTAATGATATAAATAAACAATTAAAGGAAACAGTTAATTCCTTACGGGATAGAGTTGAAAGAAAAGAAGCACAAAGGATTGAAGAACTCCAAAATGCTGCAAAGATAAAACGTGACGAGCATAGTCAGTTAGAAGAAATTATTAATACATTAAGAGAAAAGTTAGAGGTACAAAATGGCAACGAAAACTAAAACACCAATAAGTAAAAAAGAAAAATTCTCAGAATTATTATTACAGGTTAATAATGATTTAGCAATAACCAATTCTTTAGATGAAGCCTTGGAAGCCTTGGTTGGAATTACCACATCTATCATTAAATGTGAACGTGGGACGATTTTTCTAAATGACCCCAAATCGGAAGAACTTTACTCACGTGTTGCCCAGGGAAACTTTATGCGTGAAATAAGATTTATGAATACCAAAGGTGTGGCAGGATGGGCATACACCAATGAGGAAGGTGCCATTGTTCATGATGCGTATAAAGATAATCGATTTAATAAAAATGTTGATATTAGAACTGGATTTAGGACGAAAAGTATTTTATGCACCCCCCTTCGAACAGTTTCTGGAAAAAGAATTGGTGTCTCCCAACTATTGAATAAATTAGACGGACAGTTTTCCGAGGAGGATTTAGAACTTTTAGAGGCAATGACTGCACAAGCAGCTATAGCTATTCAATCCCATGTAGCGTTGGAGGCTATGGAACAAGCTCGAAAAAAGGAACTTGAGTTTATGGATTTGGTAAGTGAAATTTCTTCAGAATTGGAATTAACCTCCTTACTTTCAAAAATTATCGCCACCATAACAACAATGTTAGATGCTGAAAGGTCTTCTTTATTTATTAATGATGAAAAAACGAATGAACTCTTCACAATGGTGGGTGAGGGTTTGTCGCAGGAATTAAGATTCCCCAATCACATGGGAATTGCAGGTCATGTTTTTACTTCTGGTGAAACAGTTAATATTCCACATGCCTACGCTGACCTTAGGTTTAATCCTGCTGTAGATAAATCAACAGGATTTTTTACCCGTTCAATGCTCTGTGCACCAGTTACCAATAAAGATGGGAAAATTATTGGTGTGAGCCAAGTACTCAATAAGCAAGGGGGCGGGTTTAGTGATGAAGATGTTTCTCGTCTGACAGCATTCACATCTCAAATATCAATTGGTATTGAGAATGCCTCACTTTTTGATAATATACAGAGCCTCATGAACTATAATGAAAGTATGCTCAATAGTATGTCAAATGGTGTCATTACTGTAGACGGTGAGGGTGTAGTGGAAAAATGTAATCCAGCTGGGATTAAAATATTAAACATGGAATCTGAAGATGCCATTTTGAAGCAAGAATTCAAAAAAATATTTAAAGGTAAAAATAAATGGATTGTTGAAAAATTAGACAAAATTGAAGATATTGAATTTCTTGCAGATGCGGAACTTGAATTTGGTGGAGAAAAAATTTCCTGTAATATCACCATCATGCCTCTCACAGGAGGTGAGAATGAATCTCTGGGGACCCTATTAATGATAGAAGACATTAGCAGTGAAAAACGGATGAAGTCCACCATGTCTCGTTATATGGATGCTGATTTAGCAGACCAATTATTAGCAGGTGGAGATGGTGATGATGTTATGGGCGGCAAGGAAAGTATTGGTACGGTATTATTTTCAGATATAAGAAGTTTTACTACATTAACAGAAAGTTTAGG
Organism: Fidelibacterota bacterium; assembly: GCA_014381415.1. Classification (GTDB taxonomy): domain Bacteria; phylum Fidelibacterota; class Marinisomatia; order SCGC-AAA003-L08; family D37C17; genus D37C17. The sequence goes on along the minus strand of JACNLQ010000058.1, from coordinate 8,245 downwards.
TGCCCAGGGAACTGTGGGTTTTCTCAATGATTACTTTACCATAATGGTGGATTGTATTCAAGAAGAAGGCGGTATGTTAGATAAATTTATTGGGGATGCAATTATGGCAATTTTTGGAACGCCGGTAGCGCATGATGATGATCCTGATCGAGGCCTGAGGGCAGCTATTCAAATGATGATTGGATTAAATGAATTTAATGTCTTGAGAAAATCTCAAGGGTTGCCACCTGTTGATCATGGAATGGGATTGAATACAGATCAGATAGTCTCTGGAAATATTGGTTCTCCCAAACGAATGGATTATACTGTAATCGGTGATGGTGTAAACTTAGCGGCGAGAGTTGAAAGTTCATGTAAAAAATATGGGGCACATATTCTCATGAGTGAGTATACTTTTCATGCACTGAAGGCAACCTATCGTACACGGCAAATTGATAGGGTTGTTGTAAAAGGAAAAACGGTTCCGGTGGGTGTATATGAAGTGCTTGATTATCATACAAAGGAAACTTTTCCAAATATGATTGAAGTGCTTGAAATGTTCAATAATGGTATTGAATATTATAATGAAGGTAATTGGGATAAAGCTATAACTCAATTTAAGAAAGCACAAAAGGGGAATCCTGATGATAAATGTTCAAATATGTATGTTGAACGGTGTGGCATTTTGAAAAAAAGAGATCCAAAAGACTGGGATGGTGTTTGGGTAGCCACGTCTAAATAATTTTAAATAAAAAGGAAATATTATGTCAAACGCACAGGAGCATTTAGAAAAAGCAATTCAGATTCATCCAGAATTTGCTGATGCACATTATGAATTAGCACTCATTTTAAAAGATAAAAAGAAGTTTGAGAAATCACAGGAGCATTTCTTAAAGACTATTGAAATTCGTCCGGAATTTCCCGTAGCTCATTTCAATTATGCTTTACTTCTTCATGCAATGAAAGACCATAAAACTTCACAGGAGCACTTTCTTAAGGCCATTGATTTAGATCAGAATTTTGCCGATGCTCATTATTATTTTGGTTTACTATTAGCTGAATTGGAAGATTTTGAAGAAGCAAAAAATAATCTTGAGAAAGCAACAGATATAGACCAAAATCATACTTTAGCCTATTATCATTTGGCAAAATTACTCATTGACCCTGAAGATTATGAAAAAGCAAAAAAGAATTATTTAACTGCGATTGATATCGATGAAAGTTTTGCTGATGCACATTATTATTTGGGTAAATTGTTAGCTGGTGGATTGAAAAATGATAAAGATGGAACCCTAGTGCGAAAACCAGAATATGAAGATGCAATTTATCATTATAAGCAAACCATTGGTTTGGATAAAAAGTATTCAAAAGCACATTATAACCTGGCCCTCATGTACAAAATCCAGAAAAAATATGATGACGCCAAAAAACATTTTGAAAAGGCAATTGAAATTGTAAATGACTACTCAAAAGCCCATTTTCATTTGGCAATGCTTTTAAAAGAAACAGGTACTATTACAGCGGACGAAAAAAACTCAAATAAAGAAGAAGCCAATGTTGGTTGATTACAGAAAACTTGCAAACTGATCTGAAAAGTCTTTTCATAAAAGCATTAGAAGCAAATCCTAAATATTCTGAGGCACATCTTCAACTCGCACTTCTGTACCAAGATGAAGAAGACTTTCAAAATGTAGAAAATCATTTTAATGCGGCTATTCAGTCAGATAGTGAAGTAGCACTGGAATTAGATGAAAGAGGTGAGGAATTGTTAAAAAAATTTCAATTCCAAAATGCAAAAGATCAGTTCATGAAGGTTCAGGAAAAAAAGAATCATTGTGCCAATGTCTATTTTCAACAATCCAAATATTTTCTTAATCAAAAAAAAATAACAGAAGCATTGGAATCATTAAGCCTTAGCATAAAAATGAATCCAACATCTTCTGAAGTACAACGGGATTATGGAATTCTCTTATCCCAGGAAAATCAAATTGATAATGCCCGCCTCCATTTAGAAAAATCATTGGATCTCAATTATGGTGATTCCATTACTCACTATCAATTGGGTATGATTATGGTTAAAATGAAAGATTATGAGGATGCGGAACAGCACTTTCTTTCAGCATTGGATATTAACGGAAAGTTTGTTGAATGTATAATTGAATTAGCAATTCTTAAATTAGATATTGATCAAATAGATGAAGCAAAAAAATATTACGAAAAAGCAAAAAATATTACACCAGATTTAAAGCATTCAGCTCTAGAAAAATTAATGGATTAAATCTCATTATTTCCTCTAGCCCTAAATATAATTTACATTTAGGCACTCCGGTCCTAAATTCAATTAATGAATACCCTCAATAAATATATTATTAAAGAACATTTAACTCCATTTATTATGGCGTTATTGGTACTACTCTTTATTTTATTAGCAAATTTTCTGCTTAAAAGTATGGATAGATTTTTAGGGAAAGGATTGGAGTTTTCCCTTATAATGGAATATGTCTTTCTCAATTTATCCTGGATACTAGCCCTGGCGGTTCCCATGGCTATTTTGGTGGCTACCCTTATGGCGTTCGGCAGACTTTCAGCAGATAATGAAATATCAGCTATGCGTTCAGTTTCAGTAAGTTATTTTAAACTAATGATGCCGGCTATCTTGTTCAGTTGTGTGATTGCAGGACTTATGATGTATTTCAATAATCAAATTCTGCCCGAGATGAATCACAAAGCAAGAATGCTCTCATCAGATATTAGCCGAAAACGCCCGGATCTAGACTTTGATGTGGGATATTTTATTGACGCCATCCCTCAATATAATTTTCTGTTGGGCAGTCGTGATGGTGAAGTTTTTAGCGACATTACAATTTTCAGCAGCAAGGAAGGACGAAAACAACAGACTATTATTGCATCCTCCGGTACCATTTCAGCAGTTGATGACGGTGTTGTATTGCATTTAGTTGATGGTGTAATACATGAATATATTGGGAATGAAAAAAATGAATACAGGCAGATATATTACGATAAATATCAAGTAATGATACCTGTAGATAATATGGTCATGAGTAGAAGAGACAGTAAAATCAGAGGTGATCGGGAAATGACCTATGCCATGATAAAAGCTAAAATTCAATCCTATGAAGTTAAAATTACCAATACAAAATTGAGAATTCGAAATCGGCTTATTAATGAAGCTGAAAAGTTAGATATTGACTCAGGCATTGATAGCTTGACTAATATAAATCCAAATTTTGCGCAGCAAGTTTTATCTCAATATGAGGTGGTAATTGCAGATTCGGTAAAGAATGTAAAGGGGGGAACCATTACCCGAGTTAAACGCAGGTTAAAGAATCTTTCCAGGGGTATTGAAAGTGATTTTTCATTGATAAATTCTTATAAAAATTCCATCAATAAATATTTGGTTGAACTCCATAAAAAATTTTCTATCCCTTTTGCCAGTATCATATTTATTCTCATAGGGGCTCCTCTTGGAATGATGGCACGAAAGGGTGGATTTGCAGTAAGCATGGCTTTCAGCTTGGGATTTTTTATAATATACTGGGCATTTCTCATTGGTGGAGAAGAATTTGCAGATAGAGGATTACTGTCACCGGTATTATCAATGTGGCTTCCAAACCTGGTTTTAGGGATTTTCGGGTTATTTATTTGTTATTGGCAATCTATTGAACAGCGAAATATAAACTTTGATTTATTAAATTTACTAAAAAATAAAAATGGAAAATAAATGATTATAAAATTTCAAAATAAACAACCTCAGTTGGGTAATAATGTATATGTTTCGGAAAATGCAATGGTTATTGGAGACGTGACTTTAGGTGATGAAGTGAATATTTGGTTTGGAGCTGTACTTCGAGGAGATATGCATTATATAAAGATAGGAAATCGTACTAATATTCAGGATAATTCGGTGGTACATGTTACCACTGGTGTATCACCTACCAATATAGGCAGTGGCGTAACAGTGGGGCATGGTGCCATTATCCATGGATGCACAATTGAAGATGATTGTTTAATAGGAATGGGAGCCATTTTAATGGATGATGCCATAGTTGGAGCAGGATCTCTTATTGGCGCTGGTGCATTGATTCCGCCCAATATGATTATCCCTGAAAATTCGTTGGTAGTAGGCTCACCGGGAAAAATAGTAAGGCAGGTGAAACCCGCTGAGAGGGAAATGATTTTAGAACGGCCTCAAGAATATATTAATTTGGCTCAACAATATTTAAATGATTAAATAATTTTTTACCATGGCATCTATAGATTCAATCATTCAGACAAAGAATAGTGGAAATAGTTTTTCAAAATCACAAATTCAAGAGGTAGTGAATGGTTTTACTTCCGGTGATATTTCTGATGATAGTATGACCCACTGGTTACAAGCTGTTTTTGAAATGGGAATGAATCATGCAGAAACTTTAGAATATACTAAGGTCATGTTAAATTCCGGGGTAACGCTTGATTTTTCACACTTGGATGGGTTCGTAATTGACAAACATAGCACCGGTGGAGTTGGAGATAAGGTATCTCTGATACTGGGTCCGTTATTGGCTAGCTGTGGATGTTACGTTCCCATGCTGGCAGGCAGGGGTCTTGCTCATACAGGTGGAACCATTGATAAATTGGAATCCATAGTTGGATATAAAACAGCCCTATCTTTATCAAATTTTCAGCGAGTGGTGGAAAAAGTGGGTGTTTCTATGATAGAGCAGACTGCTGAAATCTGCCCTGCAGATGGTAAAATTTATGCACTGCGGGATGTAACCAATACGGTAGCATCCAACCCTCTGATTTGTGGAAGTATCATGAGTAAGAAAATTGCAGAAGGAATTCAAGGTTTGGTATTGGATATAAAAGTGGGCAACGGCGCATTTATGAAAACTTTATCCGCAGCAAGAGAATTGGGTGAACTCCTTAAAACGGTGGGAGAACAATATGGCTTAAAAGTATCTACTGTTTTTACAGATATGAATCAACCTTTGGGAAAATCAGCCGGACTTCATTGTGAAATTGTTGAGGCTGTTGAATGTTTAAAGGGAAATGGTCCAACTGATTTAATGGAAGTGGTTTATCATCTTGGCGAAGAAGCATTAAAAATCGCAGGAATTGAAAATCCTTCGAGAGTTTTAACATCCAATATTGAAAATGGTACCGCTTTTGAAAAATTTGAAGAGATGGTAGTAGCTCATGGGGGAGCATTCGAAAGTATAGCAGATCCCAGTATTCATGTTCCCAAATATAAACAAAAGATATTTGCTGAAAAAAGTGGCTATATTTCTGGGTTTAATACTCTTGAATTGGGAAAGGTTATAGTGCAGTTGGGTGGTGGAAGAGTTTATAAGGATGATATTTTAGATCCAACGGTAGGAATCATTTTTCACAAGAAGGTGGGTGATAGTGTGAATACTGGTGAGGTGATACTGGAATATTTCTGTTCTAATCCCAATAAAATTGAAAAAGCGAAATTCCTCTTAAAAACTATTTTTACTGTCCAGCCAAACAAACCTACTATCCCCATCTTAATCTATTAAATTCATTAATGTTAGATTATATCAAGGGTTTAAATTCTAGGGAAATCCTTTTTATTTATCGAAGACAATCTTTTTATTGTTGAAATTTAAATATGGTCTTTTTCACTTCGACAAAATTCTTTTGTATATTTCGTTTTTTTCATAAGATAACATCACTAATTTAATCCCATGAATTCAATTAAATATTTACTTATGGCAGGAGGGTTTTTAATGAGCTCTGAAAATACCACAACAATTCAAGCTGAATACCAATATGATAACCAGGGACGACCTATAATTCCTGTGCAGGAAGAATTAATTAACATTTCTAAGGATGGGGGAGAACTTTGGAATAGGCTTGTTTTTGAAAGCAGTCCCTATTTGCTGCAACATGCAGCCAACCCGGTGGACTGGTATCCCTGGGGAGATGAAGCATTTCAGCGGGCAAAAGAGTTGGATAAGCCCATTTTCCTATCTATTGGATATACCACTTGCCATTGGTGCCATGTGATGGAGCATGAGTCCTTTGAAAATGATGAGGTAGCAGGGCTCATGAACGATGCCTTTGTTTGCGTGAAGGTGGACAGGGAAGAACGCCCGGATATCGATAATGTCTATATGGAAGTCACCCAAATGATGAACAATCGTGGAGGATGGCCAATGACAGTAATTATGACTCCGGACAAACAACCCTTTTTTACAGGAACCTACTTTCCCAAAACATCACGGGGAAGACGTATTGGCATGATGGAGCTTATACCAAAAGTAAAAGATGTATGGCAAAATAACCGTGATTCACTTATAACAGATGCAGCTAATCTTACCAAACGGCTCCAGAGAAATCAGACCAATCGAACCAGCGCTGGAGAAATTTCACCTAATGTGGCAGATAAAGCCTTTTCTGCTTTTTCAAATCGCTATGACGAACACCAAGGCGGATTTGGTCAAGCACCAAAATTTCCTAAGGCACATGATTATTCATTCCTTGTAAAATACTTTAAACGAACTGGAACATCCCAAGCCCTTTCAATGGCAGAATATTCCCTGAAATCTATGCGCAATGGGGGTATGTACGACCAAGTAGGATTTGGTTTTCATCGCTATTCCACTGATGCACGCTGGTTGGTACCACACTTTGAAAAAATGCTCTATGATCAGGCCATATTGGTACAAGCCTATTTAGACGCCTATCAGGCTACAGAGGATTCTTATTACTCTACAGTTGTTGATGAGATATTGGAATATGTACTCCGAGATATGACCTCCCCAGAAGGGGGATTTTACTCTGCTGAAGATGCAGACAGTGAAGGTGAAGAAGGGAAATTCTATGTATGGAATGTAAAGGAATTGGATGAAATTCTGGGATCGGAAGATTCTGAATTTTACCAGAAGGTTTTCAATATAAGAAAGGGAGGCAATTGGAATGAAGGCTATCGCCATAAAACTAACATTCCTCATTTAACCAAAAATAATTCCCAACTTGCCAGTGAGTTTAACATCACTGAAAAAGGGCTTACTGAGAGGATTGAAATAATTAGGACTAAATTATTTAATGTTAGAGAAGATCGGATACATCCCCAAAAAGATGATAAAATTCTCACCGATTGGAATGGTCTCATGATTGCTGCAATGGCACGGGCAGGAGCTGTATTAAATAATGATAAATATGCCAAAGCTTCCCAAAAAGCTATGGATTTCATACTGGAAAATTTGATGAAAAAAGATGGCAGTCTGATGAAACGCCACCGCAATGGGAATTCCGGACTTACAGGCGTATTAGATGATTATGCCTTCACCATTTGGGCACTTATTGAACTCTATGAAATGAACTACAATGAGAAATATTTGGAAATTGCCATGGATCTTTCCGAGTATCAGATTGACCAATTCTGGGATTTTGATAATAATGGATTTTACTTCACTGCTTCATCAGGAGAACAGTTATTGGTGAGGAGTAAAGAGGTCTATGATGGCGCTATACCATCGGGAAATTCAGTCTCCGCATTCAATTTTATCCGTTTAGCCCGCATGACCTCCCGACCTGATTTTGAAGACATTACATTTCAAATATTAAACTCATTCTCTGGCTATTTAAACAGGAGTTCATCAGGCTATTCCATGATGATGCAGGCGGCTGAGTTTGCTTTTGGTCCATCCCATGAGGTATTGGTTTTTGGGGATGAAAATAAATCTACTACTCAGAAAATGCTGGAGGATATTCAGTCCATTTATATGCCTAACCGGGTTATAGTATATGGTAAAAGCGGGGGAGAAAGCTTAAAAAATACCATCCCCTTTGTGGGATTTTATCAGCCTAATAAAGATGGCAGCCCCAGGGTATATGTCTGTCAAAATTTTTCCTGTAAACTACCTACCTCTGATTTTGAAGTAGTAAAACAGCAGTTGGGAGTGAATTAGATTTAAGATTGAATTGAAAATGCGAACACCTAAAGAAGTTCGCTGAGACGAAGTAGTTAAGATTGTCATTAAATATATAAAAAATCAGGAAAAACATCATTTAGATAAAACTGTGATTGATGAATATGAATTGATCTCCATTAAAGAATAAGGGATTTATCCTGATATAATAAATTGATTCAGCGCTGGGATTTATTCCATCGCTATTGGGGTTATTGCAGGTTTCCATTAAAAATGCGAACATCTGAAGGAGTTCGCTGAGGTACACAACGGTTTTGCTATGCCCAGTAAGGGATTATGTAGCACTTCCGTTTCAATTTATA